>NZ_DKJF01000001.1:0-69815 GCF_002454615.1 Pseudomonas sp. UBA6699 | reverse complement strand
AGCTCGCATGCCGAGCTGGTGCACCTGGGGATTGACCTGGGGCTGGTGCGGGTAGCGGGGTAGGCCCTGTGTCGCGATGGGCTGTCTGTAGGAGCGGCCTTGTGTCGCGATGGGCTGCAAAGCAGCCCCAGGGTTTCAGCATGGTGCACAAATTGCCGGGGCTGCTTTGCAGCCCATCGCGACACAAGGCCGCTCCTACAGGCAGCGCAATCAGTCACTTGTCCCAGGTTTCGGGGCAGCCTGTGCATCCCTCCATGTTGGCCTCCTGGAAATTCCCGTAATGCTGCCGTGCCCCGCGCAGGTCGGCGCGTGCCAGGTTGCTCTGGCCGAACTTGGCCTCCTGCAGGTTGGCGTCGGTCAGCCTGGCCTCCTGCAGGTCGGCCTTGCTGAGCCAGGCCATTTCGAGGTCCGCAGCCTGCAGGTTGGCTTTGTGCAACTTGGCCCCGGACAACCGGGCGAACTGCAGATAGGCCGCGCTGAGGTCGGCGTTCTCGAACTGCGCGCCTTGGGCGAACAGGCCCCAGCCTTGGATGGCCACCAGGTGGCTATTGCTCAGGTCGGCCAGGCGCAGGTTGCTCTGCTGCAGGCTGGCGCGGGTCAGGTTGGCGCCTTGCAGGCGGGCTTTTTCCAGGTTGGCCAGGTCCAGTTGGGCGTGGCGCAGGTCGGCGTCGCGCAAGTCGGCGCCGGCCAGGTTCATCTTGCGCAGGTCCTGGTTAGCCAGGTTGGCGCCGCGCAGGTTGGCACCCGGGCACTGGCTGGCTTCGGCGATGACGCAGCCGTTGATGGTCAGTGGGGCATCGTCGCCAGCGTCTTCGGCCTGTGCGGCCAGGGCAGGCGAGAGCGCCAACAGCAGGGCAATGGGCAGGTAGTTCATGGCGAATGGCTCTCGTGGGTGTAAGCACCAGGTGAAGGGGCCGCAACGCGGCCCCGGGTATACGCCACCTCAGGCGATCACCGCTGGGCGGTCTTGTTGTCCCAGCTCGGGATCTTGAACACCCAGAACGAGCCACCCTGGGCAACGGGCTTGGTCAGTTCGGCCATGTCGCCACCCCACAGCGGCACCGCACCGCCGTAGCCGACCGTCACGCCGATGTACTGCTCGCCATCCTGCTCCCAGGTGATGGGCGGGGATACGATGCCGCTGCCGGTCTGGAACTTCCACAGCTCCTTGCCCGTCTTGGCGTCGAAGGCCTTGAAAAAACCATCGCCGGTGCCGGTGAACACCAGGTTGCCCTTGGTTGCCAGCACGCCTGCCCACAGTGGCAGGTGCTCTTTGTGTTCCCACACCAGTTTGCCGGTGGTCGGGTCCATGGCGCGCAGGGTGCCGACGTGGTCGTCGTACATGCGCTTGATGCGGAAGCCCATGCCGAGGTAGGCCGAGCCTTTCTTGTAGTTCACTTCCTCGGTCCAGTATTCCTCCTTCCACTGGTTGCCGGGGATGTAGAACAGGCCGGTGTCCTGGCTGTAGGCCATGGGGTTCCAGTTCTTGCCGCCGAGGAATGGCGGCGAAACCTCGACTGGCTTGCCTTTGGTTTCACCCGGCAGCGGCTTGGCCGGGCGCTGGCCGGGGTTTTCCACCGGCCGCCCGGTCTTCAGGTCGATATGGCTGGCCCAGGTGATGTTGTCGACGAAGGGGAAGGCGTTCTGCAACTTGCCATTGTTGCGGTCGACCACATAGAAGAAGCCGTTGCGGTCGGCGTGGCCGGTGGCCTTGACCACCTTGCCGTCCTTGCCTTTGTAGTCGAACAGCACCAGTTCGTTGTTGCCGGAGAAGTCCCAGGCGTCGTTGGGGGTGTGCTGGTAGAACCACTTGACCTCGCCGGTGCTCGGGTCTACACCGACCTGGCCGGAGGTATACAGGCTGTCGTAGTCGTGCGGGTTGCCGTCTTTCGAGGTACGCGCCCAGGTGTTCCAAGGCCCCGGGTTGCCCGCCCCGACGATGATGGTATTGGTTTCCGGATCGAAGCTGGCGCTTTGCCAAGGGGCGCCGCCACCATGGCTCCAGGCTTCGACCTTGCCGGTTTCGGTGGTGGGGTCATCTGGCCAGGACGGTGCCTTGACGTCGCCGGTCGGGGTGCTGTCCTTGCCATTCAGGCGGCCCATGTGGCCCTCGACGAAAGGCCGCATCCACACTTCTTCCCCGGTATCCGGGTCGCGTGCGAACAGCTGCCCGACCACGCCGAATTCATCCCCCGAGCTGCCGTGGATCAGCAGGACCTTGCCACTGGTCTTGTCCTTGATCAGCACCGGCGCGCCGGTCATGGTGTAGCCGGCACTGTGGTCGCCGAACTTCTTGTTCCAGACCACCTTGCCGGTGTGTTTGTCCAGGGCCACGACCCGCGCGTCGAGGGTGCCGAAGTAGATCTTGTCGCCGTAGATGGCGGCGCCCCGGTTGACCACGTCGCAGCAGGGGCGAATGTTGTCGGGCAGGCGGTGGTTGTAGGTCCACAGGCGTTTGCCGGTTTTGGCATCGAGGGCAAATACCCGTGAGTACGACCCTGTCACATAGACCACACCGTCGCTGACGATGGCCTGCGATTCCTGGCCGCGCTGCTTCTCGTCGCCGAACGAGTAGGACCACGCCGGGGTGAGCTTGAACACGTTCTTGTCGTTGACCTGGGCCAACGGGCTCCAGCGCTGGGCATTGGTGCCCATGCCGTACTGCAGCACGTCGTTGGTGGTGAGGTGGTCGTTGGCGATGTCTTCCCAGGTGACGTTCTTGGTGGCAGGTGCCGCAGGGGGGGTGGCCGCTGTTGCCACGCTGCCCAAGGCCAGGCTACCGGCCATCAGCAGCACGCGCACGCTCAAGGCCAGAGGGGAAAGGGCGGGTAGCGATCTTATTGTCATGGTTGCAGTTCCCAGTGGAGGTTTTGGCCTGCACAGGGTGAGCCGCCGGGGCGCTCGCCGGATACGGAAAAAATCCCGCCATTGCCGGGAAGAGTTCCCGGTCGGCACCTCATTTGGCCGTTCGCCACAAGCCCTACTACCAAGGGAGTAAGGCGCGACCACCAAAGCAGCATTCGGCCGTATGCCGGGTGTTTTTAAGATGGCGACACGGCCTCTGTGGTTGAGGCTTTGCGTGCAATGGTGAGGGCATAACAATGACAACAAAACGCAATGTGTGGCTTGCTGCAGGCTTGTTGGCCGGCGCGGTAATGACCGGTACCGCCTGGGCCCATGGCAATGTAGTCCCACAGGCGGTAGAGACCAAGGGGCTGACCCCGGTCAAGGACGCTGGGGTGAGCCTGGACGCAGACGGCTGGGTGGCGGTCAACCCTTACCGTAGCTCGCCGGAACACGACAAGGCAGTCGAGATCGGCGCCTCGGCCTATAACCAGAACTGCGCGGCCTGCCATGGCCTGGAAGCCAAGTCTGGCGGCATTGCCCCGGACCTGCGGCTGCTCGATGCCGGCGACGCCGGCGATGAATGGTTCGTCGAGCGTGTGCGCCATGGCGCGGTGCGCGACGGCCGCGTGTACATGCCGAAAATGGCCGACTACCTGAGCCAGGAGGCTTTGTGGGCGGTGCGCACATACCTGGACAGCGTGCACGTCGAGGAGTAACGGCCATGCGCCTGATGGCGGTGCTGTTCAGTGCCCTGTTGCTGTGCTGTGCGGCGGCCCAGGCGCAAGTGCGCAACTACGACACGATCATCGCCGCCGGGGAGCTCAAGGTAGCGGTGTACAAGGACTTTGCGCCTTACAGTTTCCAGGACCACGGCCAGCCGCGGGGCGTGGATGTGGACCTGGCGCAGGCACTGGCCGAGGCGATGGGCGTGCGCCTGAAACTGATCTGGGCGCCGCCTGGGGAAAAGCTCGACGACGACCTGCGGGACTACATCTGGCGCGGCAGCCCGCTGCGTCATCAGCAATTGGCAGACCTGATGCTGCGGGTGCCCTACGACCACGATTATGCGCAGAGGCGCAACGAGCTGGGCGAGCTGGAAAACGCCCAGGTGGTGATGTTCGGCCCGTATCAGCAAGAACGTTGGCAGGTGGCCTATGACCGCCGCCGGTTGCCTTCGGTGGCCAGTGTCGCGGTATTCCAGCAGCACCCGATTGGGGTAGAGGTCGACAGCGTGCCGTCGTTCTACCTGACCTCGGTGCTCAACGGCATGCTCAGCGCCAAGACCCACCATTACCCCGGCGTGCAGCAAGCCTTCGCCGCCATGCAGGCCGGTGAGGTAGACGCGGTGATGGCCATGCGCGGCGAGGTCGACTGGCAACTGCATGAGGCCGCGAACCCACAGCTGGCGTTGGCGGAAAATGCGTACCCCAACCTGGGCAAGCAGGCCTGGGACATCGGCATGGCCGTGCATGAAAGCAACCGGCAGTTGGCCTATGCGGTCGAGGAGGCGCTAGAGGTGTTGATACGGGAGGGGCGCATGCAGGCGATCTATGCCCAGTACGGCCTGCGTTACCAGGTGCCGGACATGTACCAGTAGCCTGGGCTCGGCAGCCCGGCAAATGGGAGCGGATCATGAACCTCAAAGCAACCTTGCTGCTGGCCTGCTGGCTATCTTGGGCAAGCCAGGCCCTGGCCAGCGAGCCGCCTGCCAACCAGGACCCGGTGCCCTCGGTGATGTGGGACTTCTACCACAAGCAACTGCTCGACCAGGCAGCGTTCGTCTTCGATGAGCGGGTCAAGCTGCTGGCTCCCCCTTTTGCCGAGGACGCACGCCAGGTGCCGTTGGAAATCGATGCCCGCGCGTTCACTGGCGAGGTGGTGCGCATCATTGCCTGGGCCGAACTCAACCCGCTGCCGCGCATTGTCGACTTCCAGCCCGGCGAACGGGTACTGCCGTGGTTATCGCTGCGTATCCGTATCGAGCAGGCCACACCACTTCGCGCGGCCGTGCTCACGCGCGACGGCCTGTGGCACGTGGGCTCGACCCTGATCGATGCTGCCGGCGGTGGTTGTACCGCCCCCAGCGTGGTGCGCACCCAGCCCGGCTGGGAAGAGCACCTCGGCGAGGTGCTGGGGGGCCGCTACCCGCGTGGCGACAGCAGCCGCCTGCGCCTGCAGGTGGCGCACCCGATGGACAACGGCCTGGTCAGTGGCATTCCCGAGTTCTACCTCAACCATGCCGAGTTGCAAGGCGTCGATGGCCAGCGCCTGGCCAGCCTGACGCTGTACCCGGCGGTCAGCGAGAACCCGAACCTGAGTTTCGATATCCAGGGCCCCGGGCCGACCCGGCTGTTGTTGCAGGACAACAGCGGTAACCAGTTCGAGGCGGCAGTGCCTTGAGCGCGGTCGCCATCCACCCCTGAACCGAGGCGCCTGCCATGCGTTGGATCCTGCTGTTGCTGTTGTGCCTGGGCCTTCCGGCCCAGGCCAACCTGGATTACCGGCTCGCCCCCCGGCAGATTGCCGAGGGTACCTGGCTGCTGGAGGGCAGTACCGACAATTTCGCCAAGGCCAATGGCGGCAACGTGGTCAACACGGCCTTCATCGTGACCGACGAGGGGGTGGTGGTGATCGACAGCGGGCCGTCCAGACGCTATGGCGAGGCCTTGCGCCAGGCGATTGCCACGGTGACCGACAAGCCGGTGCTGGAAGTGCTGCTGACCCATCATCACCCGGACCATGTGCTCGGCAACCAGGCGTTCACCGACGTGCCCATCGGTGCCCTGGCCGGCACCGCTGCGTTGTTGCGCGAGCAAGGCGATGCCATGGCGGAAAACATGTACCGCCTGGTTGGTGACTGGATGCGAGGCACTGAGGTGGTGCTGCCGACCCGAGTCGTGGAACCGGGTGTGCGCGATGTGGGCGGGCACCGCCTGCGCCTGCTCGGGCTACGCGGGCATACCGGTTCGGACCTGGCGATCCTCGATGAAACGACCGGGGTGCTGTTTGCCGGCGACCTGCTGTTTTATCAGCGTGCCCTGACCACCCCCAACAGCCCGGGCCTCGATGTGTGGCTGCACGACCTCGACACCTTGCAGGCGCTGCCCTGGAAGCAACTGGTAGCCGGCCACGGGCCGCTGGCCAGTGATGCGCAACCCTTTGTGCAGATGCGCGACTACCTCACCTGGCTGGACAACCTGCTGCGCGACGGCGCCGCCCGTGGCGACGATATGGCCGAAATGATCCGCAGCCCGATACCCGAACGCTTCGCCGGCCTGAGCCTGACGCGCTACGAACTTATTCGCAGTGTCAGCCACCTATACCCGCGGTACGAACGCCGGCAACTTCGGCGGGTAGATAGTACGCCCTGAGCCAGACACTACGGCGTGGGAGCGGCCATGCGTCGCGAAAGGGCGGCGCAGCAGCGCCGGCAATTTCCGCTGACACCAACCCAGGGGCCGCTTTGCGCCCCTTTCGTTTAAAAGGCAGCTGCTACCAAGGAACTAGAAATCTCCACACTGCGAGCAATTGTTGGCAAACACCTCGGGACCAAGAATTCCCGGCACACCGGGAAAATTTCCCGGGCACAACAAAAAACCAAAGGTAGCCGACATGACCCGATCCCCACGTCGTCCCGCGTTCGCCGTGAGCCTGGTGCTCAGCGCCATGTTGCTGGCCGGCGCTGCCCACGCCGCCGTCAGCAATGAAGACATCCTCCAGGACCCGAAGAACCCCCAGCAGATCGTGACCAATGGCCTGGGCGTGCAGGGCCAGCGTTACAGCCCGCTGGACATGCTCAACACCAACAACGTGAAGGAACTGCGCCCGGTCTGGGCGTTTTCCTTCGGCGGTGAGAAGCAGCGCGGCCAACAGGCGCAGCCGCTGATCAAGGATGGGGTGATGTACCTGACCGGCTCCTACTCGCGGGTATTCGCCGTGGACGCGCGAACCGGCAAGAAACTGTGGCAGTACGATGCGCGCCTGCCCGATGACATCCGCCCATGCTGCGACGTGATCAACCGGGGCGTGGCGTTGTACGGCAACCTGGTGTTCTTCGGCACCCTCGACGCCAAGCTGGTGGCGCTGAACAAGGACACCGGCAAGGTGGTGTGGAGCAAGAAGGTGGCCGACCACAAGGAAGGCTATTCGATCAGCGCCGCGCCAATGATCGTCAACGGCAAGCTGATTACCGGCGTGGCTGGCGGCGAGTTCGGTGTGGTGGGCAAGATCCAGGCCTACAACCCGGAAAACGGTGAGCTGCTGTGGATGCGCCCCACCGTGGAAGGCCACATGGGGTATGTGTACAAGGACGGCAAGGCCATCGAAAACGGTATTTCCGGTGGCGAAGCCGGCAAGACCTGGCCGGGCGACCTGTGGAAGACCGGCGGTGCAGCGCCGTGGCTGGGCGGCTACTACGACCCGGAAACCAACCTGATCCTGTTCGGCACCGGCAACCCGGCGCCGTGGAACTCCCACCTGCGCCCAGGGGACAACCTGTATTCCTCATCGCGCCTGGCACTGAACCCGGACGATGGCACGATCAAATGGCATTTCCAGAGCACGCCACACGACGGTTGGGACTTTGACGGCGTCAACGAGCTGATCTCGTTCAACTACAAGGACGGCGGCAAAGAGGTCAAGGCCGCTGCCACTGCCGACCGCAACGGCTTCTTCTACGTGCTGGACCGCACCAACGGCAAGTTCATCCGCGGCTTCCCCTTCGTCGACAAAATCACCTGGGCCACTGGCCTGGACAAGAACGGCCGGCCGATCTACAACGAGGCCAGCCGCCCGGGTGCACCGGGTAGCGAAGCCAAGGGCAGCTCGGTGTTCGTTGCCCCGGCGTTCCTCGGTGCGAAAAACTGGATGCCGATGGCCTATAACCAGGATACCGGGCTGTTCTACGTGCCGTCCAACGAGTGGGGCATGGACATCTGGAACGAGGGCATTGCCTACAAGAAAGGGGCGGCGTTCCTGGGCGCCGGCTTCACCATCAAGCCGCTCAACGAAGACTACATCGGTGTGCTACGTGCCATCGACCCGGTCAGCGGCAAGGAAGTGTGGCGCCACAAGAACTATGCACCGCTGTGGGGTGGGGTACTGACCACCAAGGGCAACCTGGTGTTCACCGGTACCCCGGAAGGCTTCCTGCAGGCGTTCAACGCCAAGACCGGCGACAAGGTCTGGGAGTTCCAGACCGGCTCAGGCGTGCTCGGTTCGCCGGTGACCTGGGAAATGGACGGCGAGCAGTACGTATCGGTGGTGTCCGGCTGGGGCGGCGCGGTGCCGCTGTGGGGCGGCGAAGTGGCCAAGCGGGTCAAGGACTTCAACCAGGGCGGCATGCTCTGGACCTTCAAGTTGCCCAAGCAGTTGCAGCAGACCGCCAGCGCCAAACCCTGACCCCTACTACCAAATGACGAGAGCCCCGCTGCCAACGATGCATTCGCCTGGCAGGCGGGGCTTTCTACCATCGGCATATCGCCTGTCGTGGGACAGGCATTGACCTGCAGAGGCTCAGCATGATCTACGCACAACCCGGAACCCCAGGCGCCGTCGTTTCCTTCAAACCGCGCTATGGCAACTTCATCAATGGCGAGTTCGTGGCGCCCTTGGCTGGCCAGTACTTCACCAACAGCTCGCCGGTCAACGGCCAACCGATCGCCGAATTCCCACGTTCTAGCGCACAGGATATCGAGCGCGCCCTGGACGCTGCCCATGCCGCGGCTGACGCGTGGAGCAAGACCTCGGTGCAGGAGCGGGCCCTGGCGCTGCTGAAAATCGCCGACCGGATCGAACAGAACCTCGAAGTGCTGGCGGTTACCGAAAGCTGGGACAACGGCAAGGCCGTACGCGAAACCCTGAATGCCGACGTGCCGCTGGCGGCGGACCACTTCCGTTATTTTGCGGGCTGCATTCGTGCCCAGGAAGGTGGCGCGGCGGAAATCAACGAAACCACCGTGGCGTATCACCTGCACGAACCCCTGGGTGTGGTTGGGCAGATCATCCCGTGGAACTTCCCGTTGCTGATGGCTGCCTGGAAACTCGCCCCGGCGTTGGCGGCGGGTAACTGCGTGGTGCTGAAACCGGCCGAGCAGACGCCGCTTTCGATCACCATTTTTGCCGAGCTGATCGCCGACCTGCTGCCGGCCGGGGTGCTGAACATCGTCCAGGGCTATGGCCGTGAGGCTGGGGAGGCGCTGGCCACCAGCAAGCGTATTGCCAAGATCGCCTTCACCGGGTCCACCCCGGTGGGCTCGCACATCATGAAGTGCGCGGCCGAGAACATCATCCCGTCTACCGTCGAACTGGGTGGCAAGTCGCCGAACATCTTCTTCGAAGACATCATGCAGGCGGAGCCGGCGTTCATCGAGAAAGCCGCCGAGGGCCTGGTGTTGGCGTTCTTCAACCAGGGCGAGGTGTGCACCTGCCCGTCGCGTGCGCTGATCCAGGAGTCGATCTACGAACCGTTCATGGCCGAGGTGATGAAGAAGATCGCCAAGATCAGCCGTGGCAACCCGCTGGACACCGAAACCATGGTCGGCGCCCAGGCGTCGGAGCAGCAGTACGACAAGATCCTCTCGTACCTGCAGATTGCCCGGGAGGAGGGTGCCGAATTGCTCACTGGCGGTGCCGCCGAGCGCCTGCAGGGTGACCTGGCCAGCGGCTATTACATCCAGCCGACCCTGCTGAAGGGCCACAACCGGATGCGCGTGTTCCAGGAAGAGATCTTCGGCCCGGTGGTGGGGGTGACCACCTTCAAGGACGAAGCCGAGGCCTTGGCGATCGCCAACGACAGCGAGTTCGGCCTGGGGGCCGGCCTGTGGACCCGCGACATCAACCGTGCCTACCGCATGGGCCGCGGCATCAAGGCCGGCCGGGTATGGACCAACTGCTACCACCTGTACCCCGCGCATGCGGCATTCGGTGGCTACAAGAAGTCGGGTGTGGGCCGTGAGACGCACAAGATGATGCTCGACCATTACCAGCAGACCAAGAACCTGCTGGTGAGCTACGACATCAACCCGTTGGGCTTCTTCTGACCCCCTGATGAACCTGCGCGGTTGGCGCAGCGGCCTGGTGTCGCGGCCAGGCTGCGCAGCCACCCTCATTGCTGTAGCGGTGCAGCGAATGCCAGGCCGCCTGCCCAGGCGCCCTGGCTGGCCTGATGGCAATGTGTGGCAACCCCGTTGCTACCAATGCACCCGGCAAACTCGTTCCAAAGTAGCATTCGCCCTCACCACCGCCCATGCATTAATGCCTCTACCGGAATCGCCCGGCACAAGAAGAGGACATGCCCCATGTGGACCAAACCCGCCTACACCGACCTGCGCATTGGCTTTGAAGTGACGTTGTACTTCGCCAACCGCTGATGCCTGCCCGGCCACCGTCAAGGTGGCCGGATCCCCACGCCCGGTGCCTGCCGTGAAACTGATCGACCGCCAGCAGACACTGGCCCTGGCCAAGGGCTTGCGGCTACGCTGGGACCCGTTGCAGGCATGCCATGTGCTGCTGTACCCCGGGGGCGTCATCGAGCTCAACGCCAGTGCCGGCTGGGTGCTGGAGTTGCTGGACGGCCAGCGCAGTACGGCAGCGATCATCGACCAGCTGGCACAGCGTTTTCCCGGGGTTCCCGGCCTTGGCGAGGACGTACTGGCGTTCCTGGAGGTGGCCCGCGCCAAGGCGTGGATCGAATGATGCCTGTGCCGCTTTGGTCTGGTTGCTTTCGCCGCGGGATGCTTTACGCTGGCGGTTATCTTCCAGAACAATAAGAACAGGCTTTACGATGAGCCAGAGTTTCAGCCCCCTTCGCAAGTTCGTTTCGCCTGAAATCATCTTTGGTGCCGGCTGCCGACATAATGTGGCCAACTACGCCAAGACCTTTGGTGCGCGCAAGGTCCTGGTGGTCAGCGACCCTGGGGTGATTGCCGCTGGCTGGGTGGCCGACGTCGAGGCCAGCCTGCAGGCGCAGGGTATCGACTATTGCCTGTACACGGCCGTCTCGCCCAACCCCCGGGTCGAGGAGGTGATGCTCGGCGCCGAGATCTACCGGCAGAACCACTGCGATGTGATCGTCGCGGTCGGTGGTGGCAGCCCGATGGATTGCGGCAAGGCCATTGGGATCGTGGTCGCCCACGGTCGCAGCATCCTTGAGTTCGAGGGCGTGGACATGATTCGCGTGCCCAGCCCGCCGTTGATCCTGATCCCGACCACCGCCGGTACCTCGGCCGATGTGTCGCAGTTCGTGATCATCTCCAACCAGCAGGAGCGCATGAAGTTCTCCATCGTCAGCAAGGCGGTGGTGCCCGACGTGTCGCTGATCGACCCGCAAACCACGTTGAGCATGGACCCGTTCCTGTCGGCCTGTACCGGCATCGACGCGCTGGTGCATGCCATCGAGGCGTTCGTGTCTACCGGTCATGGCCCGCTGACCGACCCCCATGCGCTGGAAGCCATGCGCCTGATCAACGGCAACCTGGTGGAAATGATCGCCAACCCCGGCGACATTGCCCTGCGCGAGAAGATCATGCTCGGCAGCATGCAGGCGGGGCTGGCGTTCTCCAACGCGATCCTGGGCGCGGTGCATGCCATGTCGCACAGCCTCGGCGGTTTCCTCGACCTGCCTCATGGCCTGTGCAATGCGGTGCTGGTCGAGCACGTGGTGGCGTTCAACTACAGTTCGGCGCCCGAGCGCTTCAAGGTCATTGCCGAGGTCTTCGGCATCGACTGCCGCGGCCTCAACCACCGGCAGATCTGCGGCCGGCTGGTGGAACACCTGATTGCCCTGAAGCACGCCATCGGCTTCCATGAAACCTTGGGCCTGCACGGGGTGCGCACGGCCGATATTCCGTTCCTGTCGCAACATGCGATGGATGACCCGTGCATCCTCACCAACCCGCGCGCGTCGAGCCAGCGAGATGTCGAGGTGGTCTATGGCGAGGCCCTCTGACGAGCAGCAGCGCGCGCTGGCGGGGCTGCTAGGCCTGGGCGACCACTCGGCGCGTAAAAGCCACTACCCGGAATTATCTGCCCGGCTGGATGAACTGGAAGCCGAGCGCAACCGCTACAAATGGCTGTTCGAGAACGCCGTGCACGGCATTTTCCAGGCCAGCCTGCAGGACGGCATGCGTGCTGCCAACCCGGCACTGGCCCGCATGCTCGGCTATGACGACCCACAGCAAGTGCTGTTTTCCCTGACCGACCTGGCAACCCACCTGTTCGATGGCGGTGCGCAAGAGCTGCAGGCGATTACCGCGATTCTCGCCCGGGAGCACAGCCTGCATGGCTATGAAACCCGGCTGCGGCGCAAGGATGGCAGCCACCTCGACGTGCTGATGAACCTGCTGCTCAAGCCCGGTCACGAAGGCCTGGTTGAAGGCTTCGTGGCCGATATCACCGAGCGCAAGCAGGCCCAGCAGCGCCTGCAACAGCTCAATGACGAACTGGAGCAACGGGTTGCTGCACGTACCGATGAGCTGATCGAGGCGCGCGATGCTGCCGAAGCCGCCAACCGCAGCAAGGACAAGTACCTGGCCGCTGCCAGCCATGACCTGCTGCAACCGCTGAACGCCGCGCGCCTGTTGATCTCCACCTTGCGTGAGCGGCCGCTGCCAGACGCCGAACATGTGCTGGTGGAGCGTACCCACCAGGCGCTGGAGGGCGCCGAAGACCTGCTGACCGATTTGCTGGATATCTCGCGGCTCGACCAGGCTGCGGTCAGGCCCGATGTGGCGGTTTATCGCCTGGACGAGCTGTTTGCGCCTTTGATTTCAGAATTCCGCTCGGTGGCCGATGCCGCGGGCCTGAAATTTCACGCCAGGGTTCCCGATTATGCCGTCAGCACGGATCTGCGCTTGCTGACGCGCATTCTGCGCAACTTCCTCAGCAATGCCTGCCGCTACACCGACGAGGGCCGCGTTCTGTTGGGGGCAAGGCGCCGCGGCGAACACTTGCGCCTGGAGGTATGGGACAGCGGGCGCGGCATTGCCCAGGACCGGTTGCAAGCCATATTCCTGGAGTTCAACCAGCTGGACGTTGGCCGCGCGGCGGACCGCAAGGGCGTAGGCCTGGGGTTGGCCATCGTCGAGCGGATCGCCAAGATTCTCGGCTACCGGATCGAAGTGCGTTCGTGGCCGGGGCGTGGCTCGGTGTTCAGCATCGAGGTGCCGCTTGGCCAGGCGCTGCCGCCGCTCCTGCAGCCCACGCTGCCCCAGCCCACTGCCGGCAACCCGCTGCCGGGCCGTCGCATGCTGGTGCTGGACAACGAAGTGAGCATTCTCGAAAGCATGGGCGCGTTGCTGGGGCAGTGGGGCTGCGAAGTGGTCACCGCCACCGATCAGCAGGGTGCCTTGCAGGCGCTTGAAGGGCGCGCCCCGGAGCTGATCCTGGCTGACTTTCATCTGGATCACGGCGTGGTGGGCTGTGATGTGGTGCGGCAGTTGCGCGAACATTACGCCAGCGCCATACCCGCGGTCATCATCACGGCCGACCGCAGTGACCAGTGCCGGCGCTCGTTGCGCAAGCTTGGCGCACCGTTGCTGAACAAACCGGTGAAACCAGGCAAGTTGCGTGCGGTATTGAGCCAGTTGCTGGGCTGAGGGGCATGAGGCGTATTGGGGGGCGGCACCGCCCTTTGAGGGGGCGGGCTCATCCACGAAAAGGCCGGGCATGCTGGCCGGGATTTCCTGGCCATTCCCCCATCAGCCATACGGCGGCGCCGGCAGCTCGGCCAGCAAGGTTTTCAGGCCTTCGCCCCACTGCCGGCGAATCTGCTGGTAATAGGCATCGTCGCTGGCGATGCGGATGGGCTGCGGTGCCTCCAAGGCATCGGCTCGGTACACCAGCAAGTCCAGCGGCATGCCTACCGACAGGTTGCTGCGGATGGTGGAGTCGAACGAGATCAGGCCACAGCGCAACGCCTCATCCAGCGGGGTGCGGTACTCCAGGTTGCGGTCGAGTATGGGCCGCCCGTATTTGCTTTCCCCCAACTGCAGGAAAGGCGTGTCGCGCGTGGCCTGGAAAAAGTTGCCCTGGGCATAGACGTTGTAGATCGCCATCGGCCCGCCCGCAATCTGGCCACCGACGATGAACGAGCTGCTCAGGTCGATACCGGCCGTCAGCTTGCTGCGGTCGCGGCACACCACCTCGCGCAAGGTATCGGCCACCAGCACGGTGGCATCGTAGAGCGTGGCGACATTCAGCAGGTGCGGGCCGCTGCCCTGGCTGCGTTGCTGCAGCAGGTTGACCACTGACTGCGAGGTTGCCAGGTTGCCCGCCGTCTGCAGCACGATCAGGCGCTCACCGGGTACGCTGAAGACGAACAACTTGGCAAAGGTGGAGATCTGGTCGATACCGGCATTGGTGCGTGAGTCGCTGATGAAAACCAGCCCGTCTTGCAGGTGCATGGCGACACAGTAAGTCATGCAAGTTCCCTTGTGTGGCAGAGGTAGTGGCCTTGCTGCAGGCGCGCAGCAAGGCTGGCTTGAGGGCCAGGCGTCACTGGCGATGCACGTGAACACTGGCTTGCATGGACTCGGTGCCACCCCCGCGGCGCACGCCCCTGACCGGGCAGGCGTCGAGGTAGTCCAGGCCCACGGCCAGCTTCAGGTGCCGCTCGGGCCGGGTCAGGCGGTTGGTGATGTCGAAGCTGTACCAAGCGTCGTCGACCCAGGCTTCGGCCCATGCATGGCTGGCCAGGTGCTGTTCATCCTCGGTGCACAGGTAGCCGGAAACATAGCGGGCCGGCACCCCCAGGCTACGGGCGCAGGCCAGGAAGGCATGGGTATGGTCCTGGCACACGCCCGCACCGGCATTGAACGCTTCGCTGGCCGTAGTGCCGACGGAGGTCGACCCTGGGCTGTAGGGCATGCGCTCGGCCAGCCCCTGCATCAGGTCGATCAATGCGGCGCGGTCACGGTGCGTGCCGCATTGCTGGGCGGCGAAGGCCACCAGCGCGTCATCGGCCAGGGTCAGGTGGCTGCCACGCAAGAACGGCAGGGGTGACTGGCAGGCTGCCTCCTGTTCGCAGGCCGGGTCGATTTCGACCTGGCCGCTGGCAGTGAGGGCCAGGTGCCCATGGGGCTTGTCCAGCGTCAGCACATGCAGGATGTTGCCGTACGGGTCGATCTGGCTCTTCACCTTGCAAGGCAGGTCCAGTTGCCATTCGACGATGCGCTGGCGTTCGCTGCTGCGCGGGGTAAGGCGCAGGAACTGAATGCTGTTGGACACATCACTGGCGTAGCTGTAGGTGGTGTCGTGGCGGATGGACAGTTTCATACAACCTCCAGGTAGGAGTGATGGACCGCCTGGCCCAGTTGGTTGACGCGGCCGATGAAATCGCTGAGCCAGGGATGCAGCCCGGCGTCGAGGATTTCGTCGATGGCGGTGCAGCGCAGCCGCGCGTTGAGCTCGGCGGCCAGCCGCTGGGCCGCTCGCCCGGTACTGCCAGGCAGGCCGGCCAGGATCTGGTCCAGCTCCTCGATACAGGCATGCAGCGAGCGCGGCACGTCGACGCGCAGCAACAGCAATTCGGAAACCGGCCCGGCACTGGGCGCGGCGCGGTAGATTTCATTGAAGGCTTCGTAGGAGGTCAGGGCGCGCAGCAAGGCACTCCACTGGTAAAAACCCCTGGCCGAGTCGTCGCTGACCTCGTCGGAGGCCTCGCCGAACATTTCATAGCGCGCATCGAGCAGCCGCAGGGTGTTGTCGGCCCGTTCCAGGAAGGTGCCCAGGCGAATGAAGCTGTAGGCATCGTTGCGCATGATGGTACCGGAGGTGGCGCCGCGGAACAGGTGCGAGCGCTCCTTGACCCAGTCACAGAACTGGCTGATGCCGTAGCGGCCCAGCCCGTTGCTGGCAATGTTGCGCATTTCGATCCAGGTGGCGTTGATGTTCTCCCACATGTCGGCAGTGATCCGCCCGCGCACTGCATGGGCGTTGGTCCTGGCCGCCTGCAGGCAGCAGTAGATGCTGCCGGGGTTGGTGGCATCGAGGGCGAAGAAATGCAGCATGCGCTCGGTGTCGAGCTCGGCGTGGCGACGGATGTAGTCGTCGAGCGTGCCCGAGGCCAAGAGTGACATGGCCAGTTCGGCATGGCCGTCGCTGCGCCCCGCCTGCGGCATCAGTGACAGCGAGTAGCTGACCTCGAGCATGCGCGCCAAGTTTTCCGCACGTTCCAGGTAGCGGGACATCCAGTACAGATCAGAAGCAGTTCGCGAAAGCATGGTTCAGTCCTCCACCACCCAGGTGTCTTTGGTGCCGCCACCTTGTGACGAGTTGACCACCAGCGAGCCTTCCTTCAGCGCCACGCGGGTCAGGCCGCCTGGCACCAGGCGGGTTTCGCTGCCCGACAGTACGAACGGGCGCAGGTCGATATGCCGCGGCGCGATGCCGCTGTCGACGAAGGTCGGGCAGGTGGACAGGCACAAGGTCGGTTGCGCGATATAGGCATGTGGACGCGCTTTGATGCGGGCGCGGAAGTCCTCGATCTGCGCGGCAGTGGCGGCCGGCCCGACCAGCATGCCGTAGCCGCCAGAGCCCTGGGTTTCCTTGACCACCAGCTCGGGCAAGTTGGCCAGTACATGGGACAGGTCGGCCGGCTTGCGGCACTGCCACGTCGGTACGTTGTTGAGGATCGGCTCCTCGCCCAGGTAAAAGCGGATCATGTCGGCGACATAGGGGTAGATCGACTTGTCGTCGGCTACGCCGGTGCCCACCGCGTTGGCCAGCACTACGTTGCCGGCGCGGTACACCGAAATCAGCCCGGGCACGCCCAGCATCGAGTCGGGGTTGAACGAGAGGGGGTCGAGGTAGTCGTCGTCCAGCCTGCGGTAAATCACATCGACCCGTTGCGGGCCGGCGGTCGTGCGCATGTACACATGCTCGTCGCGCACGAACAGATCGGCGCCTTCGACCAGCTCGATGCCCATTTCGCGGGCCAGGAAGGCATGCTCGAAATAGGCACTGTTGAAGCGCCCTGGGGTAAGCAGCACAGCGGTGGGGTTATCCAGCGGGCTGGCGCTCTTGAGCGTGTCCAGCAGCAGGTTGGGGTAGTGGTCGATGGGCGCGATGCGCTGGGCGGCGAACAGCTCGGGGAACAGGCGCATCATCATCTTGCGGTCTTCGAGCATGTAGCTGACACCACTGGGGGTGCGCAGGTTGTCTTCCAGCACGAAATAGCTGCCATCGCCATCGCGGACCAGGTCCACGCCGGCGATGTGCGCATACAGGCCCCGGTGCAGGTCCAGGCCCTGCATGGCGATCTGATAACCCTCGTTGGCCAGGACCTGCTCTGGCGGGATGATCCCGGCCTTGAGGATGCGCTGGTCGTGGTAGATGTCTTCCAAAAACAGGTTCAGGGCCTGCACGCGCTGGATACAGCCGCGCTCGACCGTACGCCACTCGCTGGCGCGGATGCTGCGCGGGATGATATCGAAGGGGATCAGCCGCTCGGTGTCCTGTTTGTCGCCATACAAGGTAAAGGTGATACCGGCGCGGTGGAACAGCAGGTCGGCCTCGCGCCGGCGCTGCTCCAGCAGCTCCAGCGGGGTGTTCGCCAGCCAGCGGGCGAACTCTTGGTAGTGCGGGCGGCAGCTGCCGTTCGCGTCGTACATTTCATTGAAAAAAGCCCGGGACATACCCACTCCTTGCCGCCGTTACCGGCAGCTTCATTGCCGTTCATCTGCGTCTTTCAGGGTGCTGCCTTGCTGGTAAGTGGGGGTGTCTTCAGCCTCGGTCGCGTTGGGTTGCGGGTGCATTCCGTTCACCAACCAGCATTGCAATGAAAGTGCCGGAAACCCGGTGCAGTGCCGGGCAGGCCAGGGAATGGGCGGTGGGCAGCGGTTTTGCTGGGCGGCGCCTGGTCCAGGCGGGGTGAGGTGGCGGCCGGCTGACCGGCCGGCGTGCATCAAAACAGGGCGCCTGGTGTGCAGCCGCGTTTTTTGAACCGCGTTGGTGCGTACTGCCATGCCGGCCAGGCCAGGCAGGCGGTTCAACACCTCAACCCGCGTTGGCGGTCAGTTCCTGGCGAACGATGGCAGCCCCGGCGCTCAACGCCTTGAGCTTGCCGCTGGCGACCGCGCGCGGCAGTGGGGCCATGCCGCAGTTAGTGCAGGGGTAGAGCTTGTCGGCATCGACGAACTGCAACGCCTTGCGCAGGGTGTCGGCCACGGCTTCGGGTGTTTCGATGGCAGGGTTGGCGACATCGATTGCACCGACCATGACCTTCTTGCCCCGAATCAGCTCAAGCAGTTCCATCGGCACATGGGCGTTGTGGCACTCCAGCGAAATGATATCGATGCTCGACTGCTGCAACGTCGGGAACACCTGCTCATATTGCCGCCATTGCGCCCCCAGGGTCTGTTTCCAGTCGGTGTTGGCCTTGATCCCGTAGCCATAGCAGATGTGCACCGCGGTTTCGCACTTGAGCCCTTGAACGGCGCGCTCCAGGGCGGCCACGCCCCAGTCGTTGACCTCATCGAAGAACACATTGAACGCCGGTTCGTCGAACTGGATGATATCGACGCCCGCCGCTTCCAGTTCCAGGGCTTCCTGGTTGAGTAGCCTGGCGAATTCCCAGGCCAGTTTTTCCCGGCTTTTGTAGTGGCCGTCATACAGCGTGTCGATCATGGTCATGGGGCCCGGCAGCGCCCACTTTATTGGCTGGGCAGTTTGCTGGCGGAGGAACCTGGCATCGTCGACGAACACCGGTGCCTGTCGCGCGACAGCACCCACCACCGAGGGCACGCTGGCGTCGTAGCGATCGCGAATGCGCACGGTCTGGCGTTGCTGGAAATCGACCCCGCTCAGGTGTTCGATGAACGTGGTCGCGAAATGTTGGCGGGTCTGTTCGCCGTCACTGACGATATCGATGCCCGCGTGCTGCTGTTCCTGCAAGGCCAGGCGCAAGGCGTCCTGCTTGCCTTCGGCCAGCTGCGCGCCCTGCAATTTCCAGGGTGACCAGAGTGTTTCAGGCTCCGCCAGCCAGGTCGGTTTGGGCAAACTGCCGGCAGTGGAGGTGGGAAGTAGCGTGTTCATCAGCGGTTACCTTGTGCGTTGGGGTGATCAGCCGGCGTATTGAGCGGACCATTGCTCCAGGGTGGCCTGGTACGGTTTGACGAAGCGCTCCTCGGCAAACCTGCCTTGTTCGAGCGCCAGGCGGCTGCGCTCTTCGCGGTCGTAGACAATGCGTGTAAGCGAATAGTCCTGGTGCTGCAGGCTCGGTCGGTAGGCCATTGCGGCTGCCGCATTGGCGTTGTAGATCTCGGGGCGGTAGATCTTCTGAAAGGTTTCCATGGTGCTGATGGTGCTGATCAGCTCCAGGTCGTTGTAGTCGGCCAACAGGTCACCGGCAAAGTAGAAGGCCAATGGCGCCACACTGCCGGGCGGCATGAAGTAGCGCACCTTGAGCCCCATCCTGCTGAAGTATTCGTCGGTCAGCGAGTGGTCGTTCTGGTGATACTCCACGCCCAGCACCGGGTGCTGGTTTTCAGTGCGGTGGTAAACCCTGCTGCTCGACACACTCAGGCAGATGACCGGCGGCTTGTCGAAGTGAGCCTTGTAGGTGGCCGAGTTGATGAAGCACTTGAACAGCTTGCCATGCAGTTCGCCAAAGTTGTCCGGCGTGCTGAAGCTTGGCCGACCCTTGTTGTGTTCCAGCAACAACACACTGAAGTCGTAGTCCCGCACGTACGAGGAAAAGTTGTTACCGACCATGCCGTCGATACGGCGGTTGGTGGTGTGGTCGACGATATGGGTCTGCAACAGCTCGATCAGCGGCAGGCCGCTGCTGCGCTGTTCACTGTGCAGGTGCAGTTCCACCGAAATGATATCCAGCTCTACGCTGTAGCGGTCTGCATAAGCATTGTCCCAGTGCGCCAGGGCGTTGAAGCGGTTGTCGATCATCTGCAAGGTGTTGCGCAGGTTTTCCTGGCGGTTTTCCCCCCGCGCCAGGTTGGCGAAATTGGTGGTGATGCGGGTGTTTTCGCCGGGCTGGTAGTGCTCGTCGAAAGCGATGCGCTGCACAGTGAATTGCGGTGCGTAAGCCATGTTGTACGGTGTCCTGATGCCTGCTCGTGCCGTTGGGTAGTGCAAGCAGGCAACTATTGCCATGGCGCGAGCGACGTGATGTCCGTGTTCAGGCCGTATTCTAGGCAGGGGCCCTACATGAATGATATTGAAGATAAATCACTAATGATTTAGAACCGCTCATGATGGTGGGTGTCGGGAGTAGGCAACGGGAAGGAAAGCTTGTGTATGCGGTCGAGCGCGGGCGGTTGGCCCTGTGATCTTGCTCGCAACTTTCCAGACTAAAGGTACGGAATTTTCAAGTTGGCATGAATATCCCATGTTAGTCGGGAGTCCAGTCTCCACCTACTGCACTACCTCCATCACCTCCACGGAAGAACAAGAAAGGGGGCTAACATGAGTTGTCTGATTTGCGCAGGGCACGCGGAATCCGTCGAATGCACCCTTGGATGGGAGGAGCGGCGCTGTGCCCAATGCGGGTGTTACCGAATGTCCCAGTCGCTGATCCTGGCGATGATGGATGAGGGGCAGATATTCGACACCGAGCGCATGCGCGAGTGGCTGGTCGTGCAACGCGGGCAGGTGCCTGTGCCCGACATCGACCATGACCACGCCATACTGCGCTAACGGCCTGCAGCGGTGTAGCGCCACAGGCCATGGTTGTGCCTGGGGTCAGTGCGCGCTGGCCACGGTCTGCGGTTGCCAGCCGCCACCCAGGGCTTTGTAGATAGAAACGATGCCGCGGTACAGCTCGACCTCGCCTTGCGCTTGCGCATCTTCGGCACTCAGCCGTTCGCGTTCGGCATCGAGCAGCACCAGGTAGTCCACGGTCCCCTCGCGATAGCGAATCGAGGCCAGTTGCGCCGCCTTGCGGCTGGCTTCGCTCTGGCGCATCAACGACAGCAGCCGTTGTTGGGTCTTGGCGTAGTCGCTGAAGGCGTTGGCCGACTCTTCCAGTGCCAGCAACACCTGTTGCTCGTAATTGGCCATGGCGCCTTCGGCGTCGGCCTTGGCCCCGCGCAGGCGGGCCCGCACGCTGCCCAAGTCGAACGCCGCCCAGGTAATGCTGGGGCCCAAGGCCCAGGCATTGGCCGCCGATGAGCCGAGCTGCGACCCGCGCGCGGCGGTAAAGCCCAGGAAACCGCTGAGGCTGACCCGCGGGAACAGGTCGGCGGTGGCGACGCCGACGTTGGCCGTGGCGGCTGCCAGTTGGCGTTCGGCGCTGCGAATGTCCGGGCGGCGGCGCAGCAGTTCGCCGGGGTCGCCCACCGGCAGCGCCTTGGCGATGGCCGGCAGCGCCTTGGGCGACAAGTCTATGCTGAGGGCGTCGGGGCGCTGGCCGAGGAGGGTGGCGATGCGATGCCGCGCCCGGGCCTGTTCGGCCTGCAGTTGCGGCACGGTCGCTTCGACCCCGGCCAGGCGGGCATCGGCGCGTACCACGTCGAGGTCGTTGCCGACCCCGGCGTCGCGCAGGGTTTCGGTGATGCTGCGCGATTGCTGCTGGGTCTTGAGGTTGGCCAGGGCAATCTTCTCGCGCAGCTGTGCACCGCGTAATTGCCCATAGGCATCGACCAGTTCGGCGATCAGGCTGACCTGCAACTGCTGCAGGTCGGCGGCAGCGGCCGCTTCCTGCGCTTCACTGGCTTCGATCTGGCGCTGGATGCGGCCGAACAGGTCCAGCTCCCAGGCCATGTCCAGGCCCAGGTCATAGCGTTCGCTGTTCACCCGTTGCTCGGTCTGGCCAGGAACCTGGCCTTTGCCGATATCGCTGCTGGCACGGCTGGTGACCACCGGGAACGGGTCGTTCTCGGCGTCTTCACGGATCGAGCGGGCCGACTTCAGGCGGGCAAAGGCCACGCGCAGATCCCGGTTGCCGGTCAACGAAGCCTGCACCAGCTGGTTCAGTACCGGGTCGTCGAACTGCTTCCACCACAAGCTTTCAAAGTGGCTGCGGTCATAGGCCTTGGCCTGCGCATCGGCGCCCAGCTGGGCAGGTGCGGTGGCGGGGGCCTGGTAGTCCGGGCCGACCGCGCAGGCGGCCAGGGCCAGGGCCAGCAGGCTTGGCGTCAGGGGTTTGAGCAGGTTCATGCGTGGTTCTCCAGCACTTGCACGCGTTCGGCCTTGCGGGCCTGGCGACGCTCGACGAAACGGCGGATCAGGAAGAAGAACACCGGGGTGAGGAACAGGCCGAATACGGTCACGCCGATCATTCCGGAGAACACCGCCACACCCATGGCATGGCGCATTTCCGAGCCTGCCCCCGAGCTGAACACCAGCGGCACCACGCCCATGATGAAGGCGATGGAGGTCATCAGGATCGGCCGCAGCCGCAGGCGGCACGCTTCCAGCACGGCAGCCAGCGGGTCGAGGCCCTTGGCCTGTTCGTCCTTGGCGAACTCGACGATCAGGATCGCGTTCTTGCACGCCAGGCCCACCAGTACGATCAGCCCGATCTGGGTGAAGATGTTGTTGTCGCCACCCGATACGATCACACCGGTGATCGCCGACAGCAGGGTCATCGGCACGATCAGGATCACGGCCAGCGGCAGGCTCCAGCTTTCGTACTGGGCAGCCAGTACCAGGAAGGCCAGCAGCACGCACAGCGGGAACACGAACAGCGCGGTATTGCCCGACAGGATCTGCTGATAGGTCAGGTCGGTCCACTCGAAGGTCATGCCGTTGGGCAGTTCCGCTTTCAGCAGTTTTTCGATGGCCGCCTCGGCCTGGCCGGAGCTGTAGCCAGGGGCTGCGGCACCGTTGATTTCAGCGGTGATGAAACCGTTGTAGTGCATCACACGGTCCGGCCCGGAGGTATCGCTGACCTTGAGGAAGGTCGCCAGCGGTATCATCTCGCCCAGGTTGTTGCGCACCTTCAATTGGCCGATTTGCTCGGCATCGAGGCGGAACTGCTGCTCAGCCTGGACGTTGACCTGGTAAGTGCGGCCAAAGCGGTTGAAGTCGTTGGTGTACAGCGAGCCCAGGTAGACCTGCAGGGTGTCGAAGATGTCGCTGATCGCCACGCCATGGGTCTTGGCCTTTTCCCGGTCGATGGCGGCATCGACCTGCGGCACGTTGACCTGGTAGCTGGTGAACAGGCCCGCCAGCTCCGGCACCTCGTGGCTTTTGGCAATGATGTTCTGGGTTTCCTTGTACAGCGCTTCGTAGCCCAGGTTGCCGCGGTCTTCGATCTGCAGGCGGAAGCCGCCGATGGTGCCCAGGCCTTGTACCGGCGGTGGCGGGAAGATCGCGATGTAGGCGTCCTGAATGTCGGCGAACTGGGCATTGAGCGCGGCAGCGATGGCGGCAGCCGACTGGCTTGGGTCCTTGCGCTCGTCAAACGGCTTGAGTGGAGTGAACACGATGCCGCTGTTCGGGCTGTTGGTGAAGCCGTTGATCGACAGGCCAGGGAAGGCGACCGAGTCGGCCACGCCAGGTTGCTTGAGGGCGATTTCGCTCATGCGCTTGATCACCGCCTCGGTGCGGTCGAGGCTGGCGGCGTCGGGCAACTGGGCGAAGGCCACCAGGTATTGCTTGTCCTGGGCCGGTACGAAGCCGGTGGGGGTAGACGAGAAACCCAGGTAGGTCAGGCCCATCAGGCCGGCGTACACGAACAGGGCGATGCCGCTGGAGCGAATGACCCGGCGCACGCCGCCCACGTAGCGGTGCGAGGCACGGTCGAAAAAGCGGTTGAACGGGGCGAACAGCCAGCTGCCCAGGAGTTTTTCCAGTAACCGCGAGAAACGGTCCTTGGGCGCATGGTGTTCCTTGAGCAGCACGGCAGCCAACGCCGGTGACAGGGTCAGCGAGTTGAATGCCGAGATCACCGTGGAAATGGCGATGGTCAGCGCGAACTGCTTGTAGAACTGCCCGGTCAGGCCGGAAATGAATGCAGCAGGCACGAACACCGCACACAGGACCAAGGCGGTGGCGATGATCGGCCCGGTCACTTCGGCCATGGCCTTCTGCGTCGCCTCCAGGGGTTTGAGGCCCAAGCCGATATTGCGCTCGACGTTTTCCACCACCACGATGGCGTCGTCCACCACGATACCGATGGCCAGCACCAGGCCGAACAATGACAGCGCGTTGAGCGAGAAGCCGAACAGGTGCATGACCGCAAAGGTGCCGATCAGCGATACCGGCACCGCCAGCAACGGGATGATCGAGGCGCGCCAGGTTTGCAGGAACAGGATGACCACCAGCACCACCAGCACCAGCGCTTCGAACAGGGTGTGCACCACCGCCTCGATGGAGCCGCGCACGAACACGGTCGGGTCATAGACGATGCTGTAGTCCATGCCTTCGGGGAAGTCCTTCTTCAGCTCGGCCATTTTTGCCCGTACTTCGTCGGAGATCTCGATGGCGTTCGAGCCTGGGCGCTGGAAGATCGGCAGTGCCACTGCCGGCTGGTTGTTCAGCAACGAGCGCAGGGCATATTGGCTGGAGCCGAGCTCGACCCGGGCGATGTCTTTCAGCCGGGTGATTTCGCCGTCGGCGCCGGCGCGGATGATGATGTTCTCGAACTCTTCCTCGTTGACCAGGCGACCCTGGGTGTTGATCGACAACTGGAAGCTGGTCGAACCCGGGGCGGGCGGGGCGCCCAACTGGCCGGCGGCGACCTGGCGGTTCTGTTCACGAATGGCTGCGACCACGTCACTGGCGGTGAGGTTGCGCGAGGCGGTCTTGTTCGGGTCGAGCCAGACGCGCAGCGAGTAGTCGCCCATGCCGAACAGCTGCACATCACCCACGCCGCCAAGGCGTGCCAACTCGTCCTTGATATTGAGGATGGCATAGTTGGACAGGTAGAGCATGTCGTAGCGGTTGTCCGGCGAGGTCAGGTGCACGACCATGGTCAGGTCGGGCGAGGCCTTGTCGACGGTGATACCGATGCGGGTCACTTCTTCCGGCAGCTTGGGCTGGGTGCGGGTGACGCGGTTCTGCACCTGCACCTGGGCGTTGTCCAGGTCGGTGCCCAAGGCGAAGGTGATGGTGAGCGTCAGCTTGCCGTCAGCGGTGGACTGGGAAGACATGTACAGCATGTTCTCCACACCGGTAATGGCTTGCTCCAGCGGCGCAGCCACGGTTTCGCCGATGACTTTCGGGTTGGCACCCGGGAAGTTGGCGCGTACCACCACGGTTGGCGGCACTACCTCGGGGTATTCGCTGATGGGTAACTGGAACAGCGAGATCGAGCCGGCAATCAGCAGCACCAGCGACAGCACGGCGGCGAAGATCGGCCGGGTTATGAAGAATTTGGAGAAGTTCATCGGTCTGGTCCCTTAACCGCGTGGCGCCTGGGCGCTGGCGTTTTTCACGTTGTTGCCCGCCACTTTGGGCGCCGGGTTGCTGGCCTCCAGGGCCTGGCGCTGTTGGGCGAGGGCGGCGAGGGTCTGCTCGCTGGCCATCTGGGTTTCCTGCGGCGTTACCGGCGAACCCGGGCGTACGCGCTGCAGGCCCTTGACCACGATGCGCTCGTCCTTGCCCAGGCCGCTGCGCACGATGCGCAGGCCTTCGAGTTTCGGCCCCAGTTCCACGGCGCGGTAGGCGGCCTTGTTGTCCTTGTCCATGACCAGCACGAACTTCTTGCCAAGGTCGGTGCCCACGGCCTCGTCGTTGATCAGTACGGCGTCGTACTGGGCGCTGCCCACCAGCTTCAGCCGGGCATACAGGCCCGGGGTGAATTGGCCGTCGCGGTTGTCGAACACGGCGCGGCCACGGATGGTGCCCGTGCGCGGGTTGACCTGGTTGTCGACGAAGTTCATCTGGCCCAGGTGAGGGGTGCCGGTTTCATTGGTCAGGCCGAGGTACACCGGGGTGCTCTGGCCGCGTTGGCCTTCGCGCGCCAGCTGGGTGTACTTGAGGTACACGCGCTCGTCGGCGTCGAAGTAGGCGTAGACCTTGTCGGTGGAGACCACGCTGGTCAGCGGGGTCACGTCGGCGCTGACGATGTTGCCGGCCGTGAACGCGGCGCGGCTGACCCGGCCGCTGATCGGCGCGGTAACCCGGGTAAAGCTGAGGTTCAGGCGGGCGAGGTCCAGTTGTGCCTGGATGGCGTCGACCCCGGCCCGGGCTTCGGCAGCGGCGCTGCTGCGCGATTCGGCCAGCTCGGCGGAAATGGCGTTGCTGTCGCGCAGGCGCTCACCACGGCGGGCTTCATTGGCGCTGCGGATGGCGGTGGCCTTGGCTTGTTGCAACTGGGCTTCGAGGCGGCGGACTTCAGCCTGGAACGGGCGCGGGTCGATCTGGAACAGCAGGTCGCCTTTCTTGACCTGGGCGCCCTCGGTGAAGGCGACCTGGTCGATCTGGCCGGACACCCGCGGGCGCACCTCGACGGTTTCCGGGGCTTCGAGGCGGCCGGTGAACTCGTCCCATTCATTGATCGGTTGCTCGATCACCTTGGCCACGGTGACCTTCGGCGCGGCGGGAGCCTGCACGGCGTCGGGGGTTCGGCCGCAAGCGCTGATCACCACCACAGCCAGGGCTGCGAGGGGGAAGCGCAAGGGTTTGAGTGATTGTTCCATGGAGAACTCCGCCAATGTATTAGTGATGGGCGGAGTGTGAGTGTCTTGCGCGAGAGGCACGAATCGAACGGGCCGAAATGTATTATCACGCTGAATGATAGGTGGGGATCAGCGGGTGGTGAATCGAGGGTGCGGGCCTGCACCCGAAGCCGGTGCCAGGGCCCGCTGCCACGGGCTTAGCGTTGGCTGCCGCCAGCGCCGCCTGCGTCGGCACCACCGGTCCCTTCGGACCCTGTTCCGTCCATGCCTGGCAAGTCACGATTGTCGTTCTGCTGGGCGGGCGGGCTGTCCGGGTCATTGCCCTTGATGCGCGGGTCGGTATCGCGCGGCATGGGTTTTTCGATCGGGTTGAGGGTGCTGTCCACGCCGGGCTGGGGCGCGTTGTTGTGCGGGTCGTCGGGGTAGGTCGGGCCAGTGCCGGCGGCAAGCGCCAGTGGCGAGGCGAGCAGGGCAATCAGCAGCACGCTTGAGCGGTTCATGGCAGTCTCCATTGCGTGGGGTGGGGCGTACTCCTTTTCGGCCCCACCCGTGGCGCTAACGTGCCATTACTCTGTTCATTCTTCCGATCAGCGGTTACACCACCAGCGACAACAACATGATGAAGATGATGCCGACGATGGAAAGAATCGTCTCCATCATGCTCCAGGTCTTGAAGGTTTCGGCCACGGTCATGTTGAAGTACTGCTTCACCAGCCAGAAGCCGGCGTCGTTCACATGCGACAGGATCAGCGACCCGGCGCCGGTGGCCAGCACCAGCAACTCACGGTTCACGCCCGGTACCAGGTCGATCACCGGTGCCACGATACCCGCGCCGGTGATGGTCGCGACGGTGGCCGAACCGGTGGCGATACGGATCACCGCCGCCACCAGCCAGGCCAGCAGGATCGGCGAAATTTCCGCTTGCACGGCCATTTGCCCGATCACGTTGCCCACCCCGGTGTCCACCAGCATCTGCTTGAAACCGCCGCCAGCACCGACGATCAGCACGATCGCAGCGGTTGGCGCCAGGCTCTGGTCGAGCATTTTCATGATTTGCTGGCGGTTGAAACCGCGGGCCGAGCCGAAGGTGTAGAAGGCCAGCAGCAAGGCAGCGAGCAGGGCGGTGATCGGGTGGCCGATCAGGTCCATCCACTGGCGCACAATGTGCTCGGCAGGCAGCACCACGTCGGCGAAGGTTTTCAGCAGCATCAAGGCCACCGGCAGCAGCACGGTGATAAGGGTGATGCTGAAGCTCGGCAGGTTGCCCTGGTCGGACTCCTTGGCGATCTGGTCCATCAGCTCCTGCGACGGGTTGCCGGGAATGTAGCGGGAGATGAAGTTACCGAACAGCGGGCCGGCGATGATGGCGGTAGGCAGCGCCACGATCAGGCCGTAGAAAATGGTCTTGCCGATGTCGGCGTGGAAGATGCCGATCGCCAGCAACGGGCCCGGGTGCGGCGGTACCAGGCCGTGCACGACCGACAGGCCGGCCAGCAGTGGAATGCCGATTTTCACCAGTGAAACCCCGGAGCGCCGGGCCACGATGAACACCAGTGGAATCAGCAGCACGAAGCCGATTTCGAAGAACAGCGGAATGCCCACCAGGAAAGCGGCGAACATCATGGCCCAGTGCACGTTCTTCTTGCCGAAGGCGCGAATGAGGGTTTGCGCGATCTGGTCGGCGCCGCCGGAGTCGGCCATCAGTTTGCCAAGCATGGTGCCCAGGGCGAGCACGATGCCGACAAAGCCCAGCACACCGCCAAAGCCGTCCTGGAACGACTTCATGACCTTGGCCACCGGCATGCCGGAGGTCAGGCCCAGAAAGCCGGCCGCCAGGGTAAGGGCGACGAAGGGGTGAACCTTGAAGTGGGTGATCAGCAGGATCAGCCCGACGATCGTCACGAGCGCGTCGAGCAACAGGAAGGTATCAGTAGCCAGTCCGAACATGGTTTTAAGGCCTCGGTCTTATCGTTGTTTTGGGCGTAGCGTTGTGGGAACTTTTCGCGCTTTCGCGGGGTCGGGTAGCGCTGTCTTTGGTGAGCCGGGAAACCGCTGGGTCAGGCGGTCTGCGCCAGGCCCTGCTCACCGCGGCTCTTTAGCCAGCGGTCTACCGCTTCGGCCAGGGCTTCGATGGGCTGGGTAGCGTCCAGGGCCAGGGTCAGGGGCTCGCCACGGGGCGATTCCAGGGCGGCGAACTGGCTGTCGATCAGGCTGGCCGGCATGAAATGCCCAGGGCGTGCCAGCACGCGCTTTTCGGCTTCGGCAGGCGACAGTTCGAGGAAAACGAACACCAGCCCAGGCATGGCCTGGCGCAGGGTTTCGCGGTAGCGGCGTTTAAGCGCCGAGCAGGTCAGGATCGGGCGTTCGCCGGCCTGGCTGATGGTTTGCAACTCTTCGCCCAGGCGCACCAGCCAGCCGGCGCGGTCGGCGTCGTCCAGGGGGATGCCCGCGCTCATCTTGCGGATGTTTTCGGCAGGGTGGAAAGCGTCGCCTTCGATCAGGCGACCGCCGCTTCGGGCAGCGATGGCAGCACCGATGCAGCTTTTGCCGCAACCGGCCACGCCCATCACCACGATGGCGGACAGGGGAGAATTCATCAGTACCTCCTGCGGGGTGAGGTAGCGCTGTCTCGTCGCTGACGAACAGCCACCTCCCCGGTGTTATTGGTCTTGTCCTTACGCAGTATGGACGCCTGGCAGCACGCGTGTAGCGGCAGCTACCAAAGATTACATTGCCTGCATCCTGAGACAGCGCTACCTTAGTGGCCGTTCCCCATCCTTGCAAGTAGTAAAATTACAACATCCATGTCCCGCACCGGCTCCCGTACCACAGGTCGTCCTACCCTGGCTGAAGTCGCCAGGCTTTCCGGGGTTTCCCCGATCACCGCTTCGCGCGCGCTGCGCGGCGTGAGCACGGTCGCGCCAGAGCTGGCCGCAAAGGTCATGGCTGCCGCCGCCAGCCTGGGCTACGTGGCCAACCCTGCGGCCCGGGCGTTGGCTTCGGCGCGCAGCCAGTCTGTCGTGGTACTGATCCCGTCGCTGTCCAACCAGCTGTTCATCGATACCCTGGAGGCCATCCACGACGTCATGCGCCCGCGTGGGCTCGAGGTGCTGATCGGCAACTATCACTATGACCTGGCCGAAGAAGAGAACCTGATCCGCAATTACCTGGCCTATCAGCCCTGCGGCATGTTGCTGACCGGGTTCGAGCGCAGCGATGCGGCCCGCCAGATGCTGGCCGCCAGCGGCGTACCCTGCGTGCACATGATGGAGCTCAAGGGCGAGCCGGGGGCGGTATCGGTCGGTTTTTCCCAGGAGCAGGCGGGGCGGGCTGCCGCGCGGCACCTGCTCGAGCGCGGGCGCAAGCGCCTGGCATTCATAGCCGCGCAACTCGACCCGCGGGTGATGCAGCGGGCCGAGGGCTTCCGCCAGGCCCTGGCCGAGGCGGGCCTGCACGCTGCAGAACTGGAAGTGTTGGCCCCGGAGCCTTCTTCGATTGCCTTGGGCAGCACACTGTTCAGCCGCCTGATGCAGCAGGCCCCGGATGTGGACGGCATCTTCTTCTGCAACGACGACCTGGCCCAGGGCGCTGTCTTGCAGGCGTTGCGCCAAGGTGTGGAGGTGCCTCGCCAGGTGGCCATGGTGGGCTTCAACGACCTGCCGGCTTCGGCGCACATGGTGCCGCGCCTCACGTCTATCCGTACCCCGCGGGCTGCCGTCGGTCGGGGCGCGGCCCAGGCCCTGCTCGCGTTGCTGGACGGCAAACGGGTGGCCAGTGCCCAACAGGACCTGGGTTTTGAGCTGATGGTGCGGGAAAGTACCTGATTCGCTTCCCTGTGCAATGGCGTTGACCACGCCCTGGCGGCCTGCCGGCGTAACAGAAATGGAGTAATCACAAAGCGATGGCACTGTGCTTGCACCGCGCATACGGCCATCTATGCTCATGAAACCGCGCATAAAGGAGGCCCGGCGTCATGTTCGATTTCCATCGCAAATCCGATTTGGTCGAGATCCAGCGCAGCCATCAGGCATTGGCCGACGCACAGGCCAAACTGGCTGCCATCAGTCGCTCCATGGCAATGATCGAATTCGCCCCGGATGGCACCATTCTCGACGCCAACGACCGCTTCTGCCAAGCCATGGGTTACAGCGCTGAAGAGCTGCGCGGCAAGCACCACCGGCTGTTCTGCGCGCCGGACTATGCCCAGAGCGCCGAGTACCAGCAGTTGTGGCATGAGCTCGGTCAGGGCAAGGCCATCAGCGGGACGTTCGAGCGCGTCGACAAGGCCGGCCGTGAAGTCTGGCTGGAGGCCAGCTACATGCCCGTGCTGGATGCCCAGCGCCAGGTCAGCAGCGTGATCAAGGTGGCGTCCGACATCAGTCAGCGCGTCGCCCTTGAGCATGAAAGCGAAAGCCTGCTGAAGGCGATCAGCCGCGCCATGGCGGTGATCGAGTTCACCCCGCAAGGGCGGGTGATCAAGGCCAACCAGAATTTCCTGGACACCATGGGTTACCGGCTCGACGAGGTGGTAGGCCGCCACCATGGCCTGTTCTGCCTGCCGCACGAGCGTGAGTCGGCCGAGTACCGCCAGTTCTGGGCCTCGCTGAACCGTGGCGAATACCACTCGCACCGCTTCGAGCGGGTGAACAAGCAAGGCCAGACGGTGTACCTGGAAGCCTCCTACAACCCGATCTTCGACAGCAAGGGCCGCCTGTACAAGGTGGTCAAGTTCGCCAGCGACATCACCCACCAGGTCTGTACCCAGCAAAGTGCCGCCGATGCGGCCCATGCCAGTTCTGTGCAGACCGATGCCTGCGCGCGCAAAGGCACCGAAGTGGTTCAGCAGACCGTGCAGGTGATCGAGCAGATTTCCGTGGAGCTCAACGACGCAGCGCGGAGCATCGATGCGGTGAGCAAACAGTCGGATGTGATCGGGCAGATTGTGCTGACCATTCGTGGTATCGCCGACCAGACCAACTTGCTGGCGCTGAATGCGGCCATCGAAGCCGCCCGTGCCGGCGAACACGGGCGCGGTTTTGCCGTGGTCGCCGATGAGGTGCGCAACCTGGCCGCGCGCACCAGCAAGGCTACCCTGGAAATCGTCGATGTGGTGCGGCAGAACCACGACCTGTCGCTGTTGGCCGTAGCCAGCATGCAGTCAAGCCTGAACCGCACCGGCCATGGCGTGGCGCTGGCCAATGAAGCCGGCACGGTGATCATGGAGATTCAGCAAGGCTCAAGGCACGTGGTCGATGCCATCAGCCAGATCAGTTCGACGCTGCAATTGCATTGAGCGCAGCACGCATATCGTCCAGCAGGGCCTGCAGGCTGGCTTGCAGCCGTGCGCGCGGCTCGTCGGTCGGCGAGCCTTGCGCCTGGGCCGCTTCGATCGCTTCGCAATCCTGGACCACGGTGCGTACCCTGATCATCTTGGCACCGCCCTTGATGCGGTGGGCCAAGGCACGCAGCGCCTCTTCGGGCGCGTCCGCCGCCAGCGCATGCAGGGCCGCCAGGTCTTCACCAACGCTGATCGACAGTTGCTCGAGCAAATGCCTGGTGAGCTGCGCGTCGTCCTGAGTCAGGTGGCGTAGCTCATCCAGGTTCAAGCCGCCCGCGCGCGTTGTTGGCGCAGGTGGGCGGGCCTGGGGCAGGTGGGCTTTGAGGGCTCGCAAACCTATCGGCTTGAACAGGCAAACGTCCATCCCGCTGGCCAGGCAGCGGGTACGTTCCTCGGCCTGGGCATTGGCGGTGATGCCCAGAATCCGGCACCTGGGCAGGCTGCGCTCGGCCTCGAACTGGCGGATGCGCCGGGTGAGTTCATGGCCATCCATGACCGGCATGCTGCAATCGGTGATCACCACATCGAAGCGCCCCGCTTGCCAGCGGCCCCAGGCGACTTCACCGTTCTGCGCCAGGCTCACCTGGTGCCCAAGGGTGTGCAATTGCCGCTCCAGCAATAGCAGGTTGGCAGGGTAGTCGTCGACGATCAGCACATTCAAAGGGCCGTCGCTGTTTTCCAGTTGGGCCGGGTCCTCAGGCACGGCTGCCGGGGGCGCGCAGGTGGGCAGTTGCAGGTTCACTTGCACCCGGGTGCCGACGCCTTCGACACTTTGCAGCTTCAGCGTGCCGCCCATCAGCGCGGCAAGCGTGCGGCTGATGACCAGGCCCAAGCCTGCGCCCTGGCGGGCCCTGGGGCCGTCGGCCTGGACAAAGGCATTGAACAGGCGGGCCTGGTCGGCAGGGCTGATACCGATGCCGGTGTCGCGCACATCCAGCTCCACCGGCAACACGTCATGGCCGGCGATAACTGGCAGAAGCAGGCTGGCCTGCACCTCGCCACGGTCGGTGAACTTGATGGCGTTGCTGATCAGGTTCGACAGGATTTGCTTGAGCCGCAGCGGGTCCGCCAGCACCCAGGCCGGTTCAGCGGGCAGTTCGCCGTGCAGGTGCAGGCCCTTAGCCCGGGCGTTGCCTTCGAACACGCGCAAGGTGGCGCGCACCAGTTCGCGCAGGTCCGTGGGCACGGGTTGCAGGGTGATGTGCCCGGACTCGATGCGGGAAATATCGAGAATGTCGCCAATCAGTTCCAGCAGGCCAAGCGCTGAATCATGGGCCGTCTGCAGCGTATGGATATCGCTGCGGCCGCTACGGCAGTCCTCCAGCGCCAGTTCCAGCAAACCGATCACGGCATTCATCGGGGTGCGGATTTCATGGCTCATGGTGGCCAGGAACGTACTTTTGGTCTGGCTGGCCTGTTCAGCGTCGTCCTTGGCCTGGCGCAGTTGCTCCAGCAGCCCGCGGCTCAGTGCCAGCTGGTCCTGCAGGGCATGTTGCGCCTCGGTGCGCTGGTTGATCAGCTTGCGCAGGTAGCTGTTCCAGAACACCACGCCGGCCAGCAGCAGCGCCGACAGCACCAGCACTTGCAGGGCGAGGGTGCGGTAGTCGCGCCACGGGCTGTCGCTGACCAGGGAGCTGGTGCGCCAGCGGTTGATCAACTGCGCCAGTTCTTCAGGCGGAATGCTCAGCAGCGCCTTGTCGAGAATGGCCTGGAGCTGGGGCTGGTCGGCGGCCACGGCGAAGGCGGCCAGGGCCGGGTCTTCATCGAGCACACTGGCAATGCGCAGGCGGTCCTTGAATACATGGCTGATGTAGTACGCCGCATTGATGTGGTTGCTCAGGGCGACGTCGGCACGGCCATTGGCCACGGCTTCCATCAGGCCCAGCGGGTTGTCCACCTCGACCAGGCGGGCCTGCGGGTAGCGTTGCTGCAGCAAGGCGCGTTGCGGCGAGCCTTTGACCACCGCGATACGCTGGCCGTCCAGAGCCTTCAAAGGGGCGGGTGCGGTGATGTCGCTGCGGGTGACCAACACCCTTGGGCTGACCAGGTAAGGCCGGGTGTAGCGCAGTTGCCTGGCGCGGTCTGCGCCGTAGCCCAAGGCGCCGATCATCAGCGCATCACCTTGGTTCAGCCGCTCGACCATGTGGTAGGCCGATGTGCTTTCAACGGTCTTGAACTGCAGCCCGGTGCGCAAGCCGATCTGCTTGAGCAGATCCAGGGTGATGCCGTTGGCGTTGTCCTGGGCGTCGTTGAAGGTCAAGGGCGCCAGTGATGTGTTGATCAGCACGTTGACCACCGGGTGCTCGGCGATCCAGGTTTCCTCTTCGGCACTGAGGGCCGTCAGGTGGCGCTGCAACAACAGGCTGGTATTGCCACCGCTCCAGCGGCGCAGGATGTTCAGCCGTTCGCTTTCACTGATGCGGGCCAGTGCCTTGTCGACCAGCTGGCGCAAGTGCAGGTTGTCGCTGGACAGGGCGAACGCGAACGCTTCGGGGGCGGCCGGGGAAAAGTGGTCGATCTTCAACGTGCCCTGGAAGCTTTTGCCGATCATGAAGTCGGTACTGATGGCGTCGCCCAGGTAGGCGTCGGCCTCGCCCAGTTCGACAGCGGCCAGCCCGGCCAGGGTGGAGCGGTACAGGCTCAGTTGCGCCTTGGGGTACAGGCTGCGTACGGTATTGGCGGGCAGGTAGTGATCAACCATGGCCAGGCGCAGGCCGGCCAGGTCGGGCGTACCCTTCAGGCTGCGCCCCTCCCGGGTCACGACCACCGGCAGGTCGTCGGCATAGGGTGAGCTCAGGCTGAGGTGGGCGTCTGCTGCCTCGAAGGCGTTGGAGCTGCCCAGCAGGTCGATGCGCCCCTCATGCAGGGCAGTGATGGCCTCGTGGCGGCTGGCAAAACGGCGCACTTCGATGCCAATGCCAAGCTGCTCGCCGATCAGGCCGGCGTAATCGGCGCTCAGGCCTTCGTAGTCACGGGGGCTGACATTGATCTCGAAGGGCGGGTAGTCCGGCCGCGAGCTGCCCAGCACCAGTTGCCGGTGCTGCTGCAGCCACTGGCGGTCTTCGGCCGAGAGCGCCAGCGGCGCGGCAGCACTGACCGAGCGCGCCAACAACTGCCGGGGTTCGCTGCTGGCCTGCAACCCGCTGGCATTGGCCAGGCCGATGATCATGAAGGCGCTCGCCAGCAGGAACTTCATGCTCGCCAGCCGCTCAGTAGACGCTATTGCGCTTGGCCAGGTCGACCATCTCGACCAGCGATTCGGTCTTGAGTTTTTCCATGATGCGGCCCCGGTAGGTGCTGATGGTCTTGGCGCTCAGGTTCATGCAGGTTCCAATGTTCTTGTTGTTTTCGCCGCGTGCCAGGCGCCGCAGCACTTCCATCTCACGGTTGGAAAGGCTGGCCAGGCGCACCGGTTCGCTCTCCAGGGAGTTGCTGTTGACCGACATCTGCGGAAACGTCGAATAGCCCTTCACCAACGCCTTGAGGGCGAACAGCAGGGCCTCGTGGTCCTCTTCCTTGGTGACGAACGCGCCGATACCGGCATCCAGGCAACGGCGCACGTACAAGTCGGTGGCCTGGCCAGTGAGCACCATGATCTTGGGGGTTGGCTCCAGGCACTGAAGGCGCTTGATGACCTCCATGCCGTCCAGGCCAGGCAGGCCGATATCCAGCACCACCACGTCCGGGCGGAGTTCACGGGCCACCTGCGCCACCTCGCTGCCATTGCCGACTTCGCCGACGACATGGAAGCGCTCACGCTCGAGCAGTAGGCGCAACGACAACCGCACGATAGGGTGGTCGTCGACGATCAGCACGGTTGTCATGGGGAAAACTCCTGTCAGGATGTGGTCCGCTTCCTGGAACACTCAGGAATACGTTTGCAAGCGGGTTAATCGGGAGCGCAGCACCATACGGCCAAACCTGACGTTTGGTAATCCCGAGTATAGAAGTGTTGAAATTTTCCGGACTACTTGTCGAAAATTCCTACAAGTAGTGGAAAAACATCACCACTGCCACAGTGGTGATGTCAGACAGGAAAGGGCGCTCAGGCGCAGCCAGAGGGGTTTCGACCCTGCGCAGGGGCAAGCCTGGACGTGCTCAGTCGCCAGGCCGATACAGGTGGGCGTGACCGGCACGGTACAAGGCGGATTCGGCGAACGGCGCATCCCCCAGTACATGGCCTACCAGGATCAGTGCCGTGCGCCGGAAGTGCTTGGCGGCGCTGCGCTCGACGATGTTGCCCAGCGTGCCGCGCACCCAGTCCTGGTCTGGCCAGGTGGCGCGGTGCACCACGGCCACCGGGCACTCGGTGCCGTAGTGGGGCAGCAGCGCTTCAACGATCCGTGGCAGGTGCTTGACCCCCAGGTGAATCGCCAGGGTGCTGCCGTGGCGGGCCAGGTCGGCCAGCTGTTCCCCGGGTGGCATTGGCGAACTGTCGCCGTAGCGGGTCAGAATCACGGTCTGCGCCACTTGCGGCAGGGTTAGTTCACAGCCGAGCAGGGCAGCGCTGGCGGCCGTGGCAGTGACCCCGGGGATGATCTGGTAGTCGATACCCAGTGCCTTGAGGTGGCGGATCTGCTCGCCGATAGCGCCGTACAGGCTGGGGTCGCCGCTGTGTACCCGGGCGACATCTTGGCTGTGTTCGTGGGCGGTGCGCATCGCTGCGATGATCTGCTCCAGGTGCAGTTCGGCGCTGTTGATCACGGTACTGGCCTGGTGGCCTTCGAGCACGGCAGCGGGCACCAGCGAGCCTGCGTAGATGATCACCGGGCATTGGCGGATCAGCCGCTGGCCCTTGACCGTGATCAGTTCGGGGTCGCCGGGGCCGGCGCCGATGAAGTAGACGGTCATGCAATGTCCTTGCAAAAAAAGGGTATGGCGCGTTCAGCAGGCCAGGGCGAGTGTCGCCGGGCCGAGCACCTGGCGCTTGAGCAACAGCCGTGGGCTGCCTCGTTGCCGATCGGCCAGGGCCAGTGCGGTGCTCTCCGCCACGCCCCAACACCCGGTGTGGGCATGGGCGGCGGCGGAGCGGTGGCTGAGCAGTGGCTGGTAAGCGTGCAGTTGCTGGCTATGGTACAGCACCAATGGCACACCCAGGTGCTCGGCCAGCTGCTGCAAACCCGGCTCGTCAGCCTTCAGGCTGATGCTGGCGATGCCGCGCAGGTCTGCCAGTGCCAGGCCGTGGTTGGCCAGTGCCTGGCACAACAGGGTGTGCAGGGTGGCCGCCGGGCAACCCCGGCGGCAGCCAAAACCGGCATAGAAAGTGCCCATCAGGCCTGGCTGGAACGGCGGAACAACCAGGCGCTGAGCAGGCCCAAGGCCAGCCAGAAGGCCGCATTGGTCAGCCACGAGGCCAGCTTGAACTGGGTTTCCAGGGCCTGCGGGGCCAGGCTTTGGTGAACCTCGGGCTGCGGGGCGCCGAGCACATGCGGGATCACCAGCAACGCCGCGCCCAGCACTTTCAGCAGCCCGTGGCGGGCGAACACCAACAAGGCCAGGCCGAGCGCGGTGGCGCTGGCGGTGCCGACCCACCAGGCCTGGCGTTGCCCCAGGTCTGCTGCAGCGGTGCCTGGCAGTTCGGGCGGCAAGCCCAAGGTCGGGGCCAGGCAGAACACGGCGAACCCGGCCAGCCCCCACCAGGCACCGGTACTGGCGCGGGTGGGCGCGCGCAAGCTGTACAGCGCGGCGAGAACAAGGGCGAAGCCGACGGCAACCACCAGGTTGCCGCCCGTGGTGGCGAGCACTCGTTGCCAGCCATCTTCCGGCGACCAGGCCTCGGCGCTGTGTTCATGGGCAGGCACTTCACTGCCATGCTCATGGTGCGCGGCAGGTGCCGAGGACTCGTAGGTTTCCGCCTGAAGAATCAGCGGGGCCACCCAGAAGCTTTGCAGCAAGGTCAGCAGCAGGGCGGCGAGCAGCCCGCTGAAACCCGCGGTGCGGGCAATGCGCATGATCATGGGGGCGTACTCAGTGGCAGGGGAAGGCGGCGCTGTGGCGGGTGTCGTGGGCGGCGTTATGCACCGCCTCGATGTGCGAGAACCCGGCGAAGTAGACCAGGCACAGGCCCAGCAAGCTGGCACCGACGGCAATGATGACGCGCTGGCTGAGGGTAGCGGGGGTGGCAAGGCTGTGTGGCTTGGTGCTGGCGACGGGCATGACGCGTTCCTCTGCTTTTTGTGGGCAATGGGCAGGCGCGGCAGCCCCGGGCGCGGTTACCCAGGGGAATGCAACAGCGCCCGCCCACCGCGGGTTGTTCATGAACGCCAGGCCGGTCTCCGGGCTTGCGAGGAGGAGCAGGGCTCCTGGCAAGCGTCACCTTCCCATGCCGCACTACATGGCACAGTGGTACAGACGCTTCGCTCGCTTACCGTTGCGGGGGCAGCACCGGCATTGTCGGGCCCTGGTCAGGGCCTGCGACGCACCGGTTTCCCGTTTCACCCCATGAAGGGGCACCTGAACGTGAGGCCGTAAGGAGAGCATGGGGCGGCCCTGGCGTCAATTACCCGGTGGGCTGCGCATGTGCCTGGGCCGGGTGGAGCAACCGTTAGCCCCGCGCGAATGCCGCCAGCTTGTCCCCGTCCAGGCGGTAGCGTACCCACTCATCCTGGGCCTCGGCGCCCAGCTTCTGATAAAAGCCGATTGCCGGCTCGTTCCAGTCCAGCACGCTCCACTCCAGGCGCCCACAGTTGTTGGCCACCGCCTCGCGGGCGATGTGCTGCAGCAACTGGCGGCCAGCCCCGTCACCGCGCTGTTCGGGGGTGATGTACAGGTCTTCCAGGTAGATGCCGTTGCGCCCCAGCCAGGTGGAATAGCTGTAGAAATACACGGCAAAGCCGATCGCCTGGCCATCGCGTTCGCAGATCAGGCTGTGCACGGTACTGCCTGCACCGAACAGGCTGTGCTCGATATCGGCCAGGGTGGCGACCACCTCGTGGCGCGCGCGCTCGTACTCGGCCAGCTCGGTGATGAAGTTGAGGATCTGCGCGGCATCGGCAGGCGCGGCAGGGCGAATGGAAAGGCTCATGAGACGGCTTCCTTGATCCAGAATGGCAGCACAGTAATGTGTATCTGCATAATTTGTTGTAACTGTAGTGGTCGCCTAGGAGGGCGACTCCGGTAGTGTGACAGCACCCTCACTGAAAGTGGAATGCCCGCCATGCCTGCTGCAGAACCCCCGCTGGCTGATGCTGTTCAATGTCCTGATGGCCCTGCTGCTGGTGATTTCACTGTACCCGCTGCTGTTTGTAGAATCGGTGTTTCCCTAGCATTGCGAGTGCCGTGAACCCATGCAGTTGATCCCCTGGTCCCATGAATGCGCCGAAGGCTTCACCTTGCGTGGTTGGCGAACCCCGGCCAGCGGCAAGCCACTGCTGCATTTCTTGCATGGCAACGGTTTTTGCTGTTTGGCCTACCAGCCGTTGCTGATGCACCTGGGTGAACATTTCGACCTGTGGCTATGTGATGTGCAAGGGCACGGTGACAGTGACCATGGCGGGGCGTTTCTGGGTTGGAACCGCACGGCGGCGCTGGCCGTGGAAGCGTTTGAAGCGGGCCGTGGCGAATACGGCGAAGTGGCCCGCTTTGCCGTGGGCCACAGCTTCGGCGGCGTGTTGACCGGGCTGATGTTGGCCAGTGACCCGCAGTTGTTCGGCCGTGCTGTGCTGCTCGATCCGGTGTTGTTCAGCCGCCGGATGCTCGGCGTGATGGGCGCCGCGGCGCTGGTTGGCCTGCACCAGCGTCATGCCTTGGCGCGCAAAGCCGCCAGCCGCCGCAGCCATTGGCCTGATCGCACAGCGGCGCTGGCTTCGCTGCAGGGCCGGGGCATCTTCAAAGGCTGGGCCGATGCGGCGTTGCAGGCGTATGTCGAGCATGCCATCGGCGATTGCGGCGAGGCCGTGGTGCTCAAGTGCCGACCCAGCCGCGAAGTGGAAATCTTCAGCTCGTTCCCCAAGCGCATGTGGGCCAGCCTGTGTGCAATCAATACCCCGACCCACGTGATCTATGGCAAGCACACCTATCCATTCGTGCCACGCTCGGTGCAGCGCCTGGTGTCGCTGAATGCCAGCATCAGCGCGCAGGAGGTCGCCGGTGGGCACTGCTTCATGCAGGAAGACCCGGCGATGGCAGCCGAGCAGGTGCTGGCTTTCTTGCAGCGGTGATTGTTCTGTAGGTGGAACGATGTGGGCCGTTAAAGCCCTCTACCGGCAGATTGTCATCATTGATAAGGTGATCCAAACCGAAACAGGAGCCTTCTCATGAAAACCATTCTGGGTATCCACCACAGCCCCCACGCCCATTGGGTGGGTGATGGCTTCCCGGTCCGCAGCCTGTTCACCTATGACCACCTGGCCAGCCATATCAGCCCGTTCCTGCTGCTGGACTATGCCGGCCCGCATGCGTTCACCCCAACCCAGGCCCGGCGCGGCGTTGGGCAGCACCCGCACCGTGGTTTCGAGACTGTGACCATTGTCTACCAGGGCGAGCTGGAGCACCGCGATTCCACGGGTACCGGGGGCCTGATCGGGCCGGGCGATGTGCAATGGATGACCGCCGCCAACGGCATCATCCATGAGGAATTCCATTCGCCAGCCTTTGCCGAGCGGGGCGGCATGCTGGAGATGGTGCAGCTGTGGGTCAACCTGCCCGCTCGCGACAAACGTGCGGCGGCGGGCTACCAGACACTGCTGGCCAGCGATATCCCGGTGGTGGCGCTGGATGACGGGGCCGGCAGTGTGCGGGTGATCGCCGGGGATTACCAAGGCCGCCAGGGGCCGGCGCGCACTTTCACGGCCATGGATGTCTGGGACCTGCGCCTGAACAACGGCGCTGCCTTGCAGTTGCCGGTGGCCGCCGGGCGCAACGCGGCGCTGGTGGTATTGCGCGGCCGCGTGCGGGTCAATGGTGAGCGCGAAGCCGGGCCGTCCAGCCTGGTGCTGTTCGACCGCGAGCAGGCGGATGTACGGGTCGAAGCGCTCGAAGGTGCCAGCGTGTTGCTGCTCAGCGGTGAGCCGATCGACGAGCCGATCGTGGGTTACGGCCCATTCGTGATGAACAGCCAGGCGGAGATTGCCGAGTCGTTCGACGACTTTCATGCCGGGCGGTTTGGCCAGTTGCAGCAGTAGAAGAGCGCGGGGCCGGTGCCGGCCCCCACTGAAGCCCTGCGCAACCATTCGTCGTGAAGTTCGCTGCTGCGACCGAACACCCGATCCTGGCAGGCGATCTTCCACTAAGGTGCTAGAGGATTCCCCGCATCATCATTGCCCCGGCGCATGGACGCCCGCCGTGGCATGCGCATTATCAATTGGCACCCAGCCCCACGAGGGCGTACTTCCTCACAACAGGCCATCCCACCGAGAGGGTCGTACCATGTCGTTGATAGGAGTTTCCATGCTCGAGCTGCGGCAGTTGATCGAGCATGCTTGCCTGCCAGATCGCTGTGAAATCAGCTGTACCGATGGTCACAACCTGACCATCCGCCTCGGTCAGGGCCAGAGCCTCGATGAGTGCTGCACCCTCAGCGGGGTGCCATTGCGCAGCCTCAACAGTTGCCGCGATGTGCTGAACCTGGTGGAGCAATTACATACCCTGCGTGACCGCCCGCCTGCACCGCTAAAATCCATCGCCTGATGCGAGTGCGCGAACCCCGTCCAGCCCCTGGCTGGCGGGGAAGGCCCGTGCGCTGTCGCCAGCCGTTGATTGCCTACTGAAGTTCCACCAGCAGGTTCAATCCACCATCGCCACACTTGTCCTTGTCGCGAACGACCCCATGGTAGCTGCGACCATCCCACATGAATGCCACGCTATGGGCGCGCTCGACCTTGTGCGGGAGCGGTGGGCAGATGTGTACACGCAGCGCCGCGCGGCCCTGCAGATTCAAGGGGGCAAGTTGGCACTGGCATTCCACCGACTGCGCAACCGGCCCGAACAGGGTGTCGCGAACGTAGTCCAGTTGCAGCGCGGTATTGGGCGAACGGCCGGGCATCCTCATAGGGATTCGACTCGTTGATTACGGCAAGGACGGCAGGTCTGGCAAGGCATGACGGACTCCTGGCGGGCGGCAGTATAATTATTCTCTTAACCCTGGGGTGGGCAGTCGTTCAACCTGTTTCATGCCTGTGTTGCACAGGCCTGACAAAGCCTAGCCGCCCGCCTTGCGCAAGGTGAGGTTGATGCGCCGCTCGCCCATGCGCGGGTGCACGCCGGGCTTGATCGGCAGTACGCCATGAAAGCGCAGGCGGTCTTCGCCGCCCCACACCAGCACATCGCCGTGGCTGAGGGCAATGCGCTGGGTTTTGTCGGCCCGCTGCAACCCGCCGAACAGGAACACCGCCGGCAGGCCCAGCGACAGTGAAACGATCGGTTGGCCAAAATCGTGCTCGTCGCGGTCCTGGTGCAGGCTCAAACGTGTGCCCGGCAGGTAATGGTTGATCAGGCAGGCGTCCGGGGTGAAACCGTCGAAACCGGCCATGGCGGCAGCGCGGTTGGCCAGGGTGAGCAATATCGGCGGCAAGGCAGGCCAAGGCTGGCCGGTCAGCGGGTCCGAACGGCTGTAGCGGTAACCCTGTGCATCACTGACCCAGCCCAATGTGCCGCAATTGCTCAGCGCCACCGCCATGCGCAGGCCGCCGGGCGTGTGCATGTGCCGAAACGGTGCGGCACGCAGCACCGGGCGCAACGCGTCGAGCAGTGGTTCGACATCGCCCAGGGCAAACCCGGGCAACAGCACGGTTTCGCTTGCCAGGCGTTGTGGCTGAGGGCCGAACAGGTCGAGGTCGGACTGAATCATGGCCTGGGTATCGAATGGGGTAGGCCCATTGTAATGGGCTTCGTCGCCCAGGCCTATGCGCGGGTCAATACCCGTGATCGCAATGTCAAGACTGAAACCGGTTTCAAAAGATTTCTGAACGCGCTAGATTACTTGGCTGTCTTTTTGAAGGGCCAACAAGACTCGCCCGCACAACACTAGATGGCGCTTATAAGGCCGCCCGCAGCCGATGAGGATTCACCATGCCCGAACATGCTCCCGACAACCCGCGCAGGGACTTTCTGCGCAAGACCTTGACCTTGATCCCCGTGGTGACCGTCGCCAGCACCGGGCTCGGGGCAGGTGCCAGCCAGCTGCTGGCCGCGCCGCAGCAGGAACCGAAGGTGCCGGCAGCGCCACCGGCGGGCACGTACCAGCCAACCTTCTTCAGTGCCGAGGAATGGGCCTTCGTGCAGGCCGCCGTAGCGCGCATCATCCCTGCCGATGCCCTCGGGCCCGGTGCGCTCGAAGCCGGGGCCGCCGAGTTCATAGACCGGCAGATGAATACCCCCTACGCGACCGGGGCCCAGTGGTACATGCAAGGCCCGTTCAACGCCGACGCCCCACCCGAACTGGGCTATCAACTGCAGTTGAACCCGCAGCAGATCTACCGCCTGGGCATCGCCGCAGTGGATGGCTGGTGCAAGGCCAACAGTGGGCAAGTGTTCGCTGCCCAAGACAGCGCTACCCAGGACCGGATACTCGGCAAAGTCGAGGCGGGTGAGCTGGCATTCGAGGCAGTACCGGCCGCGGTATTCTTCAGCCTGCTGGTGCAGAACACCCGTGAGGGGTTCTTCTGTGACCCGATTCATGGCGGCAACAAGGGCATGGTCGGCTGGACCCAGATCGGCTTTCCGGGCGCGCGCGCCGACTTCATGGACTGGGTGGAGCGCAACGAGCCGTACCCGTTCCCGGCTGTATCGATCCGCGGCGAGAGGGCCTGAGGCATGGCGACTGTTTTGAAAAAGGTGGATGCCGTCATCGTCGGTTTTGGCTGGTCGGGTGCGATCATGGCCAAGGAGTTGACCGAAGCCGGCCTGCAGGTGGTGGCCCTGGAGCGCGGGCCGATGCAGGACACCTACCCGGAGGGTAGCTACCCGCAGGTAATCGACGAGCTGACCTACAGCGTGCGCAAGAAGCTGTTCGTCGACGTGTCGAAAGAAACCGTCACCATTCGCCATAGCGTGAACGACGTGGCACTGCCCAACCGCCAACTGGGCGCCTTCCTGCCTGGCAAGGGCGTAGGTGGGGCAGGCTTGCATTGGTCGGGTGTGCATTTCCGGGTAGACCCGGTGGAGTTGCGCCTGCGCAGCCATTACGAGGAGCGCTACGGGCGCAAGTTCATCCCCGAAGGCATGACGATCCAGGACTTCGGCGTCAGCTACGAAGAGCTGGAACCGTATTTCGACTTTGCCGAGAAAGTGTTCGGCACGTCCGGCCAGGCCTGGACGGTCAAGGGCCAGCTGGTAGGTGAGGGGCGGGGTGGCAACCCTTATGCACCCGACCGTTCCAACCCGTTCCCGCTGCCGGCGCAGAAGAACGTGGTGTCGGCCAGGCTGTTCGAAAAGGCCGCCAGCAGCCTGGGCTACAAGCCCTACAACCTGCCTTCGGCCAACACGTCAGGGCCTTACACCAACCCCTACGGCGCGCAGATGGGGCCGTGCAACTTCTGTGGTTTCTGCAGCGGCTACGTGTGCTACATGTATTCCAAGGCATCGCCGAATGTGAATATTCTGCCAGCGCTGCGCCAAGTGCCGAATTTCGAGTTGCGGGCCAACGCCCATGTGCTGCGGGTGAACCTGGACGACAGCAAGCGCAAGGCTACCGGCGTGACCTACATCGACGCCCAGGGGCGCGAGGTGGAGCAGCCGGCCGACTTGGTGATCCTGGCGGCGTTCCAGTTCAACAACGTGCGCTTGATGCTGCTTTCCGGTATCGGCAAACCCTACGACCCGGTGAGCAACGAGGGTGTGGTCGGGCGCAACTTTGCCTACCAGAACATGGGCACGGTCAAGGCGTTCTTCGACAAGGACACCTACACCAACAACTTCATCGGCGCCGGTGGCAATGGCATTGCCATCGATGACTTCAACGCCGACAACTTCGACCATGGCCCGCACGGCTTCGTCGGTGGCTCGCCAATGTGGGTGAACCAGGCTGGCAGCCGTCCGATCGCCGGTACTGCCAACCCGCCTGGCACCCCGGCCTGGGGCAGCGCCTGGAAGAAGGCCACGGCCGACTATTACACCCATCAGGTGTCGATGGACGCCCACGGCGCCCACCAGTCCTACCGTGGCAATTACCTGGACCTGGACCCGACCTACCGGGACGCCTACGGCCAGCCACTGTTGCGCATGACCTTCGACTGGCAGGAAAACGACATCAGGATGAACCAGTTCATGGTCGACAAGCTGAGCAAGATTGCCCAGGCGATGAACCCCAAGGCCATTGCCGTGCTGGGCAAGAAGGTCAAGGACCACTTCAACACCGCCAGCTACCAGACCACCCACCTGAACGGCGGCGCGATAATGGGCACCGACCCGAAAACCAGCGCGCTCAACCGTTATCTGCAGTGCTGGGATGTACACAATGTGTTCGTTCCGGGGGCATCTGCATTCCCCCAGGGGCTGGGTTACAACCCCACCGGGCTGGTGGCGGCGCTGACCTACTGGTCGGCTCGGGCCATCCGTGAGCAGTACCTGAAAAACCCCGGCCCGCTGGTCCAGGCTTGAGGAGCGATGAGCATGAAGACAATGTTGATCGCAACCCTGCTACTGGGCGCCGGTGTGGCTGGCCAGGCCGTAGCCGCTGAGGATGCGCAGGTGCGCCAGGGTGAATACCTGGCCCGCGCCGGTGACTGTGTGGCCTGCCACACCGCCAAGGGAGGCAAGCCCTTCGCCGGTGGCCTGCCGATGCAAACACCTATCGGCACGGTGTACTCCACCAATATCACCCCGTCCGCCAGTGGCATTGGCCATTACAGCTTCGAAGACTTCGACCAGGCTGTACGCAAAGGCATCGGCAAGGACGGCAGCACCCTGTACCCGGCCATGCCATACCCTTCGTATGCGCGCATCACCGAGCAGGACATGCAGGCGCTGTACGCCTATTTCATGAAGGGCGTCGAGCCGGTGGAGCAGCCCAACCAGGCTACCGATATTCCCTGGCCGCTGAGCATGCGTTGGCCGTTGGCCATCTGGCGTGGCCTGTTCGCGCCTGCGGCAACGCCCTGGCAAGCCTCGGCAGCGGCTGACCCGGTGGTCGACCGTGGCGCGTACCTGGTCGAAGGCCTGGGGCATTGCGGTGCCTGCCACACCCCGCGGGCGCTGACCATGCAGGAAAAGGCGCTGAGCCCGGCCGAGGGCAAGCAGTTCCTTGCCGGCAGCGCGCCATTGGAGGGCTGGATCGCCAAGAACCTGCGCGGCGATCACAAGGACGGCCTGGGCAGTTGGAGCGAAGCCGAGCTGGTGCAGTTTCTCAAGACCGGGCGCAGTGACCGCAGTGCGGTGTTCGGCGGCATGAGCGACGTGGTCGAGCACAGCATGCAGTACATGACCGATGCCGACCTGACGGCGATTGCCCGTTACCTGAAGACCCTGCCGCCCAGCGACCCGAACGACCAGCCGCATGTCTACGACAAGCAGGTGGCCGATGCCCTGTGGCGCGGTGACGACAGCAAGCCTGGCGCCGCGGTGTACATCGACAACTGTGCGGCTTGCCACCGAACCGATGGCCAGGGCTACACCCGTGTGTTCCCGGCCCTGGCCGGCAACCCGGTGGTGCAGACGGCGGACGCCACCTCGCTGATCCATGTGGTGCTGGCAGGTGGCACGGTGCCGGCGACGCACACCGCACCGTCGAACTTCACCATGCCAGCGTTTGGCTGGCGCCTGAGCGACCAGGAAGTTGCCGAGGTGGTGAACTTCATCAGGACCAGCTGGGGTAACCAGGCGGGGGCGGTTACCGCCGGGGATGTGAAGGCATTGCGCTGAGAGGGGGTTGCCTCAGGTTCGGCGAAGGCATTGTGTCGCCGAACCTGGCCTTGCCCGGCTGGCCAGCCCGGTCGCTTCGGCCGACCAACGGCATATTGACGAAAGCACCAAGTTTTGGTGTATTGAAACCGGTTTCATCGTCCACCTAATAATCATAAGGACACCCATGACCGACGCGCCTGCCCATGCCCGCGAACGGGTCACCATCAGCGAAGTCGCGCGAGTGGCTGGCGTTTCCAAAGCCACCGTCTCGCGCTACATCGGTGGCGATCGCCAGTTGCTGGCCGACGCCACCGCCAAGCGCCTGGCCGAGGTCATCGAACGCCTTGGCTACCGCCCCAACCAAATGGCCCGTGGCCTCAAGCGCGGGCAGACGCGCCTGATCGGCATGCTGGTTGCCGATATTCTCAACCCCTATTCCGTAGCGGTGATGCATGGCGTGGAAACCGCCTGCCGCCAGCATGGCTACAGCCTGGTGGTGTGCAACACCAACCGTGACGACGACCAGGAGCGCCACCACCTGGTCGCCCTGCAGAGCTACAACGTCGAAGGCCTGATCGTGAACACGCTGGGGCACCACCCGGGCGAACTGCTCAACCTCCAGCGCGACCTGCCCATGGTGCTGGTCGACCGTCAACTCCCTGAACTGAACGCCGACCTGGTCGGCCTGGACAATGCCGACGCCGTCGAGCAGGCCCTGGACCACCTGCAGGCACGCGGCTACCGGGATATCCTGGCGGTGAGCGAGCCGCTCGATGGCACCAGCTCGCGCCTGGAGCGGGTGCAGGCGTTCGGGGCCTCGGTCAGCCGCCGCCCAGGCATGCGCCAGCAGGTGCTGGAAACCGGCGCTGGCCTGGCAGGGCGGTTGGCCGCGTTCCTGGCTGACCGGGGTCATGGCCCGCAAGCCATTTTTACCTGCAACGGTGTTGCCACCCTGGCCGTGACCCGTGCCCTGCATGACGCCGGGTGCAATCTGTTTGCCGATGTCGGCCTGGTCGCACTAGACGATCTGGACTGGTACCCCCTGGTCGGCACTGGCATCACGGCATTGGCCCAGCCTACCGAACGCATCGGCATAGCAGCCTTTGAAAGCCTGCTCGGCCGGCTTCGTGGCGATGGCGCAGCGGCACGGCGCATCGAATTCAAGGCCAACCTGGTCATCCGCGGCTCGACCCGACCCCAGTGAGCAACGGCAGGCCTTGTGCCTGACGCTGCCGTATAAAAATGAAACCGGTTTCAAAAGGATAAAAACAATGTACCCGAACCCCGTTTCCATCAGCCTCTCCAGCTATGGCGCCGACTTTGTCCGGCAACGTGGCCAGGAGCAGTTTCTCGACCTGCTGGCCGCCGCAGGCGTCAGCCGGGTGGAGTTGCGTGAAGAATTGTTCGCCAGTGCACCCGATACCGCGGCACTGGGTGCCGTGATTGCCGGGTTGGGCATGGAGTGCCTGTATTCGACCCCTCTGGAGCTGTGGACGGCGCAGGGCGTGCCCGACCCTTCGCTGGTGCACAAACTGGACACCGCGCGGGCGCTGGGCGCGGTGGCGCTGAAAGTGTCCTTGGGCCATTTCGATGAACACTGCGACCTTTCGGCCTTGGCGGCGCTGCTGCCAGCGCAGGGGCCGTTGCTGTTGGTGGAAAACGACCAGACCCTGCAAGGCGGCAGAATCGAGCCCCTGCAGCGCTTCTTCGAGCAGGCCGATGCATGCGGCCTGAACCTGGGCATGACGTTCGATATCGGTAATTGGCACTGGCAGGGCGAGGTGGCGTTGCACGCTGCCCGGCAACTTGGCCGGTGGGTGCGCTATGTGCATTGCAAGGGCGTACAGCGCCGTGCCGACGGCCGCCTGGTCGCCGTGCCGCCGCAAGCATCAGACCTGCGCGCCTGGGCCGAGCAACTGGCCGAATTCGCCCCTGGGGTGGTACGCGCCGTCGAGTATCCCCTGGCCGGCGACGACCTGTTGGCCCTGACCCGGGCCCAGGTGCACAGCCTGTCGCTGCTGGGTGCTGACCAGGAGGTGGCCCATGCATGAGCATGACGTGCTGTGCTTTGGCGAAACCATGGCCATGTTCGTCGCCGAGCACTGCGGCGACCTGGCCAGTGTCGGGCAGTTCGGCAAGCGTATCGCCGGCGCGGACAGTAACGTGGCCATCGGCCTTGCACGGCTGGGCTTCAAGGTGCGCTGGCTGAGCCGGGTAGGTGACGACTCGCTGGGGCGCTTCGTGCTCGACAGCCTGCGCCGTGAAGGCCTGGACTGTTCGGCGGTGGAAGTGGATGGCCACTGCGCCACCGGCTTCCAGCTCAAGGCCCGTTGCGATGATGGCAGCGACCCCGCGGTCGAATACTTCCGCCGGGGGTCGGCAGCCAGCCGGCTGTCGCCTGCGCTGCTGCAACCTGGCTTGCTGCAAGCGCGCCACCTGCATGCCACGGGCATCCCGCCGGCGCTGTCGGACAGCTGCCGGGCACTGTCGCACGGGCTGCTCGACGCCATGCGTGCAGCCGGGCGCAGCATCTCGTTCGACCCCAACCTGCGGCCCTCGCTATGGCCGGACCAGGCCAGCATGGTGCGCGAAATCAATGCCCTGGCGAGCAAAGCCGACTGGGTCTTGCCAGGCCTGGAAGAGGGCCGCCTGCTGACGGGCCAGCACAGCCCCGCCGATATCGCAGCGTTCTACCTCGACCAAGGCGTGGAACTGGTGGTGATCAAGCTGGGCGACGCCGGGGCCTACTGGCGCAATGGCAACGGCGAGGGCCAGGTCGCCCCTGTAGCCGTCAGCCGTGTGGTGGACACCGTCGGCGCCGGTGATGCGTTCGCCGTGGGCGTGCTCAGCGCACTGCTCGAGGGCCGCCCAGTGGCAGAGGCGGTGGCGCGAGGCAACTGGTGCGGCAGCCGCGCCGTGCAATCGCGCGGCGACATGGAACGGCTGCCGCTGCGTCACGAACTGGAGGCCTACGACCTGCGCAGAAGTGCCTGAATGCTTTAACCGGAATCACCTGTTGCCACAAAAACAACAAGCTCAGGAGTCACAGACCATGCAAAGCCAAAAACTGGCACCGCGTCGCTGGTGGTACATCATCCCGATCGTGTTCTTCACCTACAGCCTGGCTTATCTGGACCGCGCCAACTACGGCTTCGCCGCCGCCTCGGGCATGGCCGAAGACCTGCACATCACGCCCGTGCTGTCGTCCTTGCTGGGGGCGTTGTTCTTCCTTGGCTACTTCTTCTTCCAGGTACCTGGGGCCATCTACGCTGAAAAACGCAGCGTGAAGAAGCTGATATTCGTCTGCCTGATCCTCTGGGGCGGTTTGGCCACGCTTACCGGGATGGTCAGCAATGTCTACATGCTGATCGGCATCCGCTTCCTGCTGGGCGTGGTCGAGGCCGCAGTGATGCCCGCCATGCTGGTGTACTTGTGCCACTGGTTCACCCGTGCCGAGCGCTCCCGCGCCAACACCTTCCTGATGCTGGGCAACCCGGTCACCATCCTGTGGATGTCGGTGGTGTCGGGTTACCTGATCAAGCATTACGACTGGCGCTGGATGTTCATCATCGAGGGCCTGCCGGCGGTGATCTGGGCGTTCTTCTGGTGGCGCCTGGTGGATGACCGCCCAGCCCAGGTCAGCTGGCTGAGCGCCCAGGAAAAAGCAGACCTGCAACAGGCGCTGGCAGCCGAGCAGCAGGGCATCAAGCCGGTCAAGAACTACCGCGAGGCATTCCGCTCGCCGCAGGTGATCATCCTGGCGCTGCAGTACTTCTGCTGGAGCATTGGCGTGTACGGCTTCGTGCTGTGGTTGCCGTCGATCCTCAAGCAGGCGGCCAACGTCGACATTGTGCAGGCCGGCTGGTTGGCCTCGGTGCCCTACCTGGCGGCGGTAGTGGCCATGGTGGGCGTGTCCTGGGCCTCTGACCGCATGCAAAAGCGCAAGCGCTTCGTGTGGCCGCCGCTGCTGATCGCTGCCGTGGCGTTCTATGGCTCTTATGCCCTGGGCACCGATCACTTCTGGTGGTCGTACGCGCTGCTGGTGGTCGCTGGCGCCTGCATGTACGCGCCCTATGGCCCGTTCTTCGCCATCGTGCCCGAGATACTGCCGGCCAATGTCGCCGGGGGTGCCATGGCGCTGATCAACAGCATGGGGGCGCTGGGCTCTTTCGGCGGCTCCTGGCTGGTGGGCTACCTCAATGGCGCCACGGGTGGGCCTGGCGCCTCGTACCTGTTCATGTGCGGTGCGCTGCTGACTGCCGTGGCGCTGACGGCCGCCCTCAATACCTCCCAGACCTCCGGCCGGGCCAAACGCAATGGCACGCGCCTGGCGCTGAACCCTTAGGAATGACTGCAATGAAAAAACGAATCGTCTTGTACAAGCGCCTTTCCGATGACCTGATGGCGCGCCTGCACGCCCAGGTGGACGTGACCTGGGTGAACATTGCCCAGCCCGATGGCCTGGCGCGCCTGCGCGATGCCTTGCCAGGGGCGCACGGGTTGCTGGGCGCCAGCCTGCGCCTGGACGCCAGCCTGCTCGATTTGGCGCCGCAGTTGGAGGTCGTGTCCAGCGTTTCGGTCGGGGTGGACAACTACGACGTTGCGCAGCTCAGCCGCCGTGGCGTGATGCTGACCAATACCCCGGACGTGCTGACCGAAACCACGGCGGACACCGGTTTCGCCCTGATCCTGGCGACCGCCAGGCGCGTGGTGGAGCTGGCCAACTGGGTGCGTGACGGCCATTGGCAGGCCAACCTGGGGCCGGCGCATTTTGGCTGTGATGTGCATGGCAAGACGCTGGGCATCGTCGGCATGGGCCGCATTGGCGAAGCGTTGGCCCGGCGTGCTGCCGCAGGCTTTGGCATGCGCGTGCTGTACCACAGCCAGCGCGCCAAGCCCGACGTGGAAGCACGCCACGCTGCGCGCCAGTGCAGCCTGGACGCGCTGTTGCAGCAAGCGGACTTCGTCTGCCTGACGGTACCGCTCAGTGCCAGTACTGAAGGGCTGATCGGTGCGCGTGAGCTGGGGTTGATGAAGCCCGAGGCGATTCTGGTAAACATTTCCCGCGGGCGGGTGGTGGACGAGGCTGCGCTGATCGACGCGTTGCGCGCCAGGCGTATCCGTGGTGCAGGGCTGGATGTGTTCGTGCAGGAGCCGTTGCCGATAGACTCGCCACTGCTGCAGTTGGACAACGTGGTAGCAACCCCGCACATCGGCTCTGCGACCCAGGAAACCCGCCAGGCCATGGCGCGCTGTGCAGTGGACAACCTGCTCAGCGCGCTGGCGGGCGAGCGGCCTGCGAACCTGGTAAACGGCTGATAGAAGGCGGCGCTGTGGCGCGCCCGCGCGCCGTCAGCGGCAGTTACCGGCCTTGCGGTAACCTGCCGCCTGCGCCTCACCTTCGTTGGCGAAACTGACCTGGTTCTTGGCCGCTACCTGGGTGTAGCCGGGGCAACCCACTGCCAGGTGGTAGACGTGGCTGTTGCGGTTGCCCAGCACCGAACCCGGCGCCCCGGCATTGGCCTGGCCCGGCTTGCCTGGTGCCTGGGCGGGCGCCGATTGCGCCACGCCAACCCCGCTGGGTTTGTAATCAGCCGTCCACTTGCGCTGGCCGCTGACGAAATGGTTGGCATGCCCCATGATCGCGGCGATGCGGCGGTCGCGCTCCTTTTCCCACGCTGACACCGGGTACTGCTTGTCCCAGGCCATCAGCACTTGTTGCTGCTGGCGCGACATGTTCAGGCGATAGCGGTCGTACATGTAGAAGGTGGTACGGGCCACCAGGCCTTTGACTTCGTCACGAGGCTCGGCGGCGCGCTGGGCGAAATCCACCTTGGTGGTGCACTGGCCGTATTCGCCGGCGTTGCCGCTGACCATGCCGTAGTTGAAGTTGCTGCGGTCGCCATTGACCTCACCCACGGCCAGGTACAGGTTGAACAGGTCGGCCTCCATGGCGCGGAACACGGGGTCGCTGTCCACACAATGCTCGCGCCCACCGTTCTTCCAGCATTGGCGCTGGTTGCCGAAGGTATAGGCCGGCACGATGTGTTCCCATTCGGTGCGCTCGGCGCGATTTTGCTGCTTGCGCGTCTGATAGCCGCACGACGCCGCATCGACCCGCCCACCGGACTTGCCGACCCAGGTCCATTTGCAGCCGCAATACAGGTCGCCCATGGCGCTGCTGGCTTGGTCCAGGTACACCTTCTGCTTGGCCACGACCTTGGCCTCGGTGAAGGTGGCAGGGGGTGTGGCCCACGCTGGCAAGCTAAAGGAAAATAGTAGAGTTACGGCATAAAGCAGTGATTTCATGAGAGAAAATATTCAAATGCGAGGACACGCATTGTAATACTTTCATCGTCATTGGCCAGCACGCCGGGCATACCCGGCGTGCTGGCAAAGGCCCACGCTACTTGAAGCCTGCCACCGCGTGCGGGATATACGGCGCCTGCAGCCGTGCCACTTCATCGGCACTGAGCTGCACCGACAGCGCGGCCAGCGCATCATCCAGATGGGCGGGTTTGGAGGCGCCGACGATCGGTGCGCTTACGCCGTTTTTGCCCAACACCCATGCCAGCGCGACCTGGGCCATTGGCACCCCTCGTTCGCCGGCAATCTGCTCGACGACATCGATGACCCGGCCATCTTCGACCTCGGTAGCTTTATAGAACGACTGCCCGGACAGGTCGCTACGGGTGCGGTCGGTCTGCTGGCCGTTGGGGCGCGTGAGGCGGCCGCGGGCCATCGGGCTCCAGGGCAACAAGCCCACGCCTTGGTCCAGGCACAGCGGGATCATCTCGCGTTCTTCTTCGCGGTACAGCAGGTTGAGGTGGTTCTGCATCGAAACGAAGCGGCTCCAGCCGTTGCTGGCCGCCACCTGCTGAGCCTTGGCGAACTGCCAGGCGTACATCGACGAAGCGCCGATGTAGCGCGCCTTGCCAGCCTTGACCACGTCGTGCAGGGCTTCCATGGTTTCCTCGATGGGCGTGTGGTAGTCCCAGCGGTGAATCTGGTACAGGTCCACATAGTCGGTGCCCAGGCGCGTGAGGCTGGCGTCGATGCTGGCCATGATCGCTTTGCGGGACAAGCCCTGTTCATTGGGCCGGTGGGTGCCTTGCCCCATGTTCGGTGGGTAGAACACCTTGGTGGCGATGACCGTTTCTTCACGGCGCGTGAAGGCCTTCAGCAGTTTGCCGACGATCACTTCCGACGTGCCGGCAGAGTAGCTGTTGGCAGTGTCGAAGAAGTTGATGCCTTGCTCGACGGCATGGCGAATGATCGGCCGGCTGGCCTCTTCGCCCAAGGTCCAGGGGTGGGTGCCGGCATCCGGTTCGCCGAACGTCATGCAACCCAGGCACAGCCTGGAAATATCCAGGCCGGTGCTACCCAGCTTTACGTATTGCATCGTGATCTCCTAGGAAGGGGAAGGGATGAACCCAGCCTGCGGCTGGTGCTGATGGTAGTGAGTTCAGCAATGGGGAAGGTTCATCGAACGCCGTGTGACGCTGAACCTACCCCTGCCCAGCACCGCTGCCGGGTCAATGCCCACCACGCATCCGCCGGGCGAGCAGGTAGATGCCCAGCCCGACCAGCGCGGTCGCCGCGCCGATGTAGCCGGTGCTGGTCCAGCCCATGCCGGCGGTAATCGCCATACCGCCCAGCCAAGGCCCCAGTGCATTGGCCAGGTTGAACGCGGCATGGTTCGACGCTGCGGCCAGGCTTGGCGCTTCATGGGCAATGTCCATCAAGCGGATCTGCAACGGTGCCGCCAGGGCGATCATGGTGCCCACCAGGCCGATGCCCAGCAGCAGGCTCCAGAGCGCCTGCGCGGCGACGGTGAAGAACAGCAGCACGGCGATCGACCAAACCAGCACCAACCCCACCGCACGGAACTGCAACCGGTCGAACAGCTTGCCACCTGCAATGTTGCCAACGATACCGCCCACACCGAAGGCCGCCAGGCCGAACGGAATCCACTGCGGCGCGACCTGGGTCACTTGCAGCATGGTCGGCGCCAGGTAGCTGAATACACAGAACATGCCGGCAAAGCCAATGGCCGCGATGCCCAGTGCCATCCACACTTGCGGCAGGGCAAAGGCGCGCAGTTCCTTGCGTGGGTCGCTGCGCACCTCATCGTGCGGCTGGGGCACGAAGCGCCAGACCAGGGCAATGGTGCACAGGGCGATCACGCCGACCAGCACGAACGCCGAGCGCCAGCCAAAGTACTGGCCGAGGAAGGTGGCTACAGGGTTGCCCAGCAGCATGGCCAGCGTCAGGCCCAGCATCACCCGGGCCACGGCCCCGGCACGCTGGTCCTTGGCAACCATGCTCGAGGCCACCACCGCGGCGATGCCGAAATAGGCACCGTGGGGCAGGCCGCTGATGAAGCGGAAAGCCACCAGGCCGCTGAAGGAAGGGGCGAGGGCGGTGGCCAGGTTGCCCAGCGCATACAGCAGCATCAACAGCAGCAGCATGTGCTTGCGCAGCAGTTTGGCGCCCAGAATCGCCAGGGTCGGCGCACCGACCATGACCCCCAGCGCATAGGCACTGATGGCGTGGCCCACTTGCGGTTCGCTCAACTGCAGGTTGCTGGCAATGTCGGGCATCAGGCCCATGATGGAAAATTCACCGGTACCGATGGCGAAGCTGCCCAGCGCCATGGCGGCTTCCATCTTGGCGACGGCGCTTTTGCTGGGCGGCGGGGGGAGTTGCTGGACTGACATCTGAATCCCTTGTTGGGCCTATGTTGAAACATGCTGAAACGTTCAAGGCGGGATGATAGTCAATCGGTGGGCGCAACGTCGAGGCAGCGCCGCCGCTCAAACCAGGAGCCAAGCGCCGATCAGCGCTCCAGATAATGCGTTTGTGCGGCGAAATCGATGAAGCGTTTGCTGGCCAGCGACAGGTATTCCCCTGAACGCCAGCACAACCTGAAGCTCATCTGCTGTGCCGGGCGGAAGGGTACGCCGACAATGCCCGGTGTACGCTGCTGCACCGAGCGCAGCAGGGTGGCCACGCCCATGTTGTCCAGTGCTGCCTGCACCACCAGCGAGACGAAATTGCTCTGCAGGGCCACTTGGTAGGTAATGCCGTGTTCGGCGAAAAATGCGTCCAGCAGGTGGCGCTGCACGAAGGTCCGGTCGAATACCACCATGTCGGTATTGCGCAGGTCTTCGGCGGTGAGAAATGCCTTGCCGGCATAAGGGTGGTCGGGGTGCATGCATGCCAGCATCTCGTCGCTGCCCAGCAGGATCGACTCCTTGTCCTGCGGTACGCGCCGCGATTCCAGCAACGCCAGGTCGATTTCCCGTTGTTCGAGGCGCTGGCCGATGTCGGCGGCGCTGCCCTCGAACACGGTCATGGCGATACCGGGGTACGACTGACGGAACGCGTTCATCAAGCCTGGCACATAGTGCAGGCCGAACATTGGCGGGATACCCAGGCGCACTTCGCCGCGCTTGAGGTCCGCCATGTCGCGCAGCTCCTGCCGGGCCACATCCATTTCGCGCAGGGCAGAGGCTATGCGTGGCAGGAACTGCTCGCCCTCGGCCGTGAGCAGCACCTTGCGGGTGGTGCGGTTGAACAGGGTCACGCCCAGCTCTTCCTCCAGCCGGGTAACCGCCATGCTCAACGCAGGCTGGGCTATGTGCAGGTGTTGCGCTGCTTTGGTGAAGCTGCCTTGGCGGACGATTTCGACGCAGCAACGCAGTGCCTTGAGGTTCATTGGGGCGTACGACCTTTCGTAGTCATTGCATTTATAACGAACTGTGATGCCACGCATCATAACAATATATTTATTATTATTAACCAGAGGGCCTACGATGCGCGGCACTGAGACATCCTGCAACATCTCAGTCACGCAGCCGATCTCGCTGCAATCCCCCAAAGATTTTGAGGTAGTACCCTAAATGGCCAAGGCCGCCGATGTCGTTGTGCAATGTCTGGAAAACGAAGGTGTCGAGTATGTATTCGGCATTCCTGGTGAGGAAAACCTCGACCTGCTCGAATCCCTGCGCAAGTCGAAGATCAAACTGGTACTGACCCGTCACGAGCAGTCTGCAGGCTTCATGGCGGCTACCTACGGTCGCCTGACCGGCAAGACCGGCGTCAGCCTGTCGACCCTCGGCCCGGGTGCCACCAACCTGGTCACGGCCAGCGCCTATGCCTACCTGGGCGGCATGCCGATGATGATGATCACCGGCCAGAAGCCGATCAAGAAGTCCAAGCAGGGCCGCTTCCAGATCATCGACGTGTGCGGCATGATGGACCCCATCACCAAGTACACCCACCAGTTCGCTTCGGCCGACAACATCCCTTCGCGCATGCGTGAAGCCTTCCGCCTGGCTGAAGAAGAAAAGCCGGGTGCCGTGCACCTGGAACTGCCGGAAGACATCGCCGCCGAGCAGACCGACGCGCTGCCGATCCCGCGCAGCCTGCACCGCCGCCCGCTGGCCGAGCACGTGGCCATTGAAGCTGCGATTGAAAAGCTGCACAAAGCCCGCAGTCCGATTTTGGTTATCGGCGCCGGTGCCAACCGCAAGATGACCGCCAAGGTCCTCAAGCAACTGGTCGATAATACCGGTGTCCCATTCGTCACCACCCAGCTGGGTAAAGGTGTGGTCGACGAGCGCCACCCACGCTTCCTGGGTAACGCTGCGCTGTCGTCAGGCGATTTCGTGCACCGTGCGATCGAAGCGGCGGACCTCATCGTCAACATCGGCCACGATGTGATCGAGAAGCCGCCGTTCTTCATGGTGCGTGGCGGCACCGAAGTCATCCATATCAACTTCCGCTCCGCCGAAGTCGATGCCGTGTACTTCCCGCAGGTTGAAGTGATCGGCGACATCGCCAACGCCGTGTGGCAGATCGCTGAAGGCCTGGGCGACACTTCGCACTGGGACTTCACCCGCCTCATGGCGATTCGTGAAGCCAACGAAGCCCAGATCGCCGAAGGCGCCGACGACGACCGCTTCCCGGTCTACCCACAGCGCCTGGTGGCCGACATTCGTCGCGTGCTGCCGTCCGAAGGCATCGTGGCCCTGGACAACGGCATCTACAAGATCTGGTTCGCCCGTAACTACAAGGCGCACAAGCCGAACACCGTGCTGCTGGACAACGCCCTGGCGACCATGGACGCCGGCTTGCCATCGGCCATGGCTGCACACCTGGTCTACCCGGATCGCCCGGTGATTTCGGTGTGCGGTGACGGCGGCTTCATGATGAACAGCCAGGAGCTGGAAACCGCCGTGCGCCTGGGCATGCACATCACCGTGGTGATCCTGCGTGACGATGGCTACGGCATGATCCGCTGGAAGCAGGCCAACATGGGCTTCACCGATTTCGGCCTGGACTACGGCAACCCGGACTTCGTCAAGTATGCCGAAGCCTACGGCGCCAATGGCCACCGCGTGGAAAGCGCCGACGGCCTGCTGCCGCTGCTGGAGCACTGCATCAAGACCCCAGGCGTGCACGTGATCGACTGCCCGGTCGACTACAGCGAAAACGACCGCATCCTCAACAGCGAGCTGCGTGAGCGCGCGCTGGCGGTATAAGAGCTGATGTCCTTATCGGGACTGCACGCTGGCACCCACAGGTCTCTCAAGATTCTGTGGGTGTTGACTGGTGGCACATAACCAACACTTCACGTCTCGCAAGTCGATCATGCTCAGGCTCTTCAATTTATGGAGAGTACGAGTTCATGACCATCGGTTCTAGTCACAACCACCCTGCTGATCTGGCCATTGAGCCATCCTTGCCTTTGCAGCCTTGGGCCGCGCGTTTTCCAAATCCTCCAGACCTCTGCTTCGACTATCGCCGTCTTGTTGAACAACAGGGAGGTGTTGCACGTGCCGCCCGCCCGGAGCATCGGATCTGTATTGTTGGTGCTGGCGTGACAGGGCTAACAGCTGCTCGGGAATTGTTGCGCTGTGGTTTTACCCGCATCACTTTGATAGAGCAATCTCAGCGCGTGGGTGGGCGCCACCTGACAGTGGTGAACAACGGCGGCAATTACAAGCAGCCTTCAACCCCATTCGAAATGGGGGCCATGCGTATGCCTCTGTTCAACAGGACAGGGGAATCACCTAAAGATGGTTGCTCGCTTATGGCCTACTACGCGACGCTGTTTAAGCTAAAACTTTCCGATTTCCCGAACCCTGGGACGCCTTGGGTGAACACAACCGGTATCTATCTTCGTGACGGGGAACTTGAGGAGGAGGGGAAGCCGAAGTTGCTGTTTTGGCGGAATCCACAAGGGGATACTCCTCCACCGACAGCAACGCTGCAAAAGGTCTATGAAAAATGGCAGCGCTTCGCCACGCAGTTTGCCGAGCGCGTTGCCATGGTGTATGGCACGCCATCCTGGGCGTCGACATGGCAAGCTATAGTCGAGCGTTACCACCTGCTGTCATTCAGGGATCTTGTGCGTTTGCCAATGCTCACTGTGTGGAATCCCGCAAACCCTGCTGATTTTGGCGGGCTGGGCATGAGCAGCGAAGAGTCGGCTATTTTCTATTCAATCGGTATTGGTGATGGTAGCTGGGGTGCATTTTACGACGTCTGCTGCCTGTATCCGCTGCGTACTGCGATCTTTGGCTTCAGCAGTCATTTGCAACTGGTGCATGGCCGCGTTGATCAGGATGGATTGCCCTATGCTGCGCCGTATCTGGAAGCCAGCAATGTTCCTGATAGTAGAGGGCTGATGTTCAACGGTCCTGCGTATATCGGTCTAGCGGCGATGGATGAAAGTCTGTTGTTTCTCGACGCCGGGATGAACGGCACTTCGCTTTATGATCATCTCCTTCGACAAGATGACGGGCTGTTGACAGACACCTCGGTCCGTTCCTTGCAAAAGCTTGAAGCGGGTCGTATTCGGGTCGGATACTGCTGGCACTGCAGTGATCCTGCACATCAAAGCCTCCAATATGATGACTTCGACAGTGTGATCCTGACTGTCCCTTCCTGGCTGATCGAGACCAACATGCGCCTCGACGGTTTTAGCCGTCAGATACTGCCGCAGTCGATTGTGGATGCGTGGAAGCACGCTCATTGGGAAACCAGCTGCAAAGTCTATGCGCCACTGAAGAAGAGTTATCTGGACAGTAAATCAGCTTTACCCCAGATCCTCGTCACCGACAGCTTGGTCCACGACGTATACGCCTATCGGTACAACGATCGTTACCCCGACGACTGCATCCTGCTCAGCTACACATGGGAAGATGATGCAACGAAGCTAGCCGTATTCACTGATGAAGAACTGGCCAACAAGTGTGTGGAGGAACTCGACCGAATCCTCCTGCGCTGCTGCAATGTGGCCGAACCTATATCGCCTTACATCGATACCCGAAACATCCGCATACAGCGCTGGGCTACGGACAAAAATGCGCTCGGCTGCGCAAAGCTGTACCGCGCTGGTACCTACTACGACGCGGTCGGCCTGATGAAGTATAACCGCGATTACAGTGCCAGCTCGGGGCTTTATCTGGCTGGGGAGTCCTTCTCCGTTGACGCCGGCTGGACCGAGCCGAGTCTACGCACCGCGCTTGATGTAGTGATCAATCTTTGCAACAACACATCCGCAACGTTCAATGGAGACTTTACCCTTGAACACTATCCGCATTATCAACTTGGGAAATAGCGGCAGCTGGGTGTTTTTGTGAGATTCGTCCTACTGCGCTTACTCGCTTCTCCTTCGACCTCATAGGACCTGCCCGACTGTCTCTCCCAACCCCAACCCCGCTCTACTGGCGACCTTCCAAAACAACCACAAAAAGGAAGTCGCCATGTCCGAACATTGCCCCCCCGTCAGCCCTGTCCGCATCGCTGTCATCCAGTACGACCCACAAGTCGGGCTAGAGTACTGCGATGGCAACCTGAGCAGAGGCCTGGCACTGGCCCGGCGTGCGGTGCGTGAAGGTGCCAATCTGATCGTGCTGCCCGAGCTGGCCAACACCGGGTACACCTTTCACTCCCGTGCCGAGGCCTATGCCCATGCCGAAACGTTGCAGGCGGGCCGCAGCCTGAAAGCCTGGGCTGATTTCGCCAGGGAATATCAGGTGTACGTGGCAGCAGGATTCGCCGAGCGTGAGGGCCTGAAGCTCTACGACAGCGCCGTATTGTTTGGCCCCGACGGCCTGCTAGGCCACTATCGCAAGGCCCACCTGTGGAACCAGGAAAAGCTCTGGTTCACCCCTGGCGACCTCGGCTTCCCTGTATTCGAGACGCCAATCGGCCGTATTGGCCTGCTGATCTGCTGGGACATCTGGTTCCCTGAAGTGCCACGGCTCATGGCAGCGCAAGGGGCAGACATCATATGCAGCTTGAACAATTGGGTGTGGACACCGCCTCCGCTGTTTGATGAAACAGGGCGTTGCATGGCGTCGTACCTGACCATGACAGCCGCGCATGTGAACAATGTCTACATCGCCGCCGCAAACCGTATCGGCAGTGAGCGAGGAGGGCGCTTTCTCGGTTGTTCGTTGATTGCCGGAACCAACGGTTGGCCCATTGGTGCTGTGGCCAGTGCGGAGGAGGAAAGCATTGTCTACGCCGATGTCGACCTCAGCAGCGCGCGTTCAGCGCCGATCTGGAACAGCCTCAACGACCTGCAGCGTGATCGCCGTACCGACCTCTACGATGCTGCGCTTGGCTACCGCCTGCATGCGCCTATGCCACGCTGAGGATCCGCACATGAAGCCATTACTGCTGCCCAATCGGCAGCACGCCCCCGTGCTGATCTTCACCTGCCTGGCAATGCTGCTGGCAGCCAGCCTTGCGTCAGGCCCGTGGCCAGACTACGGGCAACTGGCGGCGACCCTGGACCAACCGCTGAGTCGTTTGCGTTGGATAGTGGGCGATATCAGCGAGGTCGCATTCTACAAGCATGAGCTGCCTGCGCTGGGCTTGCTGCTAGGCGCCAGCCTGGCACATTGGGCCCATCTTCGCGGGTACCGCTGGCAGGGTTTTGCCATCTGCTATGGAAGCGGACTGTGGCCATGGGTGTTCACCAGCTCGCTGATGGGCCTTTTACTTAGCCATGCCTTGTGGGGATGGACCTTGGCCAGTGGTACCTGGCAACCAACGTTCGTGGCCTTCGTGTCGTTGCCGGCAGCCATGGTGCTGTTGTATGGGGCGGGCTGGCGTGTGGCGATAGCAGGCGCATTGCTGGGGGCATTACTGGTAACCCCGGCGAGTCTGCTGCTGGTCAACTACCTGTGCTACCCCCTGCAGTTGCCTGTGGTTATCGGCAACGTGGGTGGAATGGCCGTGGCAAGTGCCGCCGCTTTCCTGCTGTGCAAGCGCTACCCGTCATGGGTCCGCCAAAGCCACGAACCCGACGTTGTGAAACCTGTGGCCAGCCAGCCATCCTACGGTGTGATCTGGACTTTGCGGCGTGTACTGGCCGATTTCAGTGAAGCCCCCTTCTTTGGCAATGAGCTGGCTAGTCTGGGTCTCCTACTGGGTTTGTTGCTGGCTTACCTGTTGGCCCCGGCAGCACCTGCATACGGTTCAATGTTGGCGTTGCACATACTGGCCGGACAGGCCTTGGCATCCTTGGTCGGGGTCGTATTCTGGCGCGGCCAGTGGCAAGCCCGGGGGTGGTATCCGACTTATATTCCGATTGTCTCGATCGTGCCGGCCGCCGTGCTGACGCATGGCGGTAGTTGGCAAGTCATTGTGGCCGGTGCAGTGCTGGGGGCCCTGGTGGCTCCGCCGCTGGCAGTGGCGATCACGCAGCGGTTGCCGAGTTATGTGCATGGCTACATCGGCAACGTGGTGTCGATGGCGATCAGCACGTTGGGAATCGTACCGCTGATCGGGTTACTGGTGGGGGGAGAAGGATGATTGAGCATTCGGACCTGCCCAAGCTGTCGATCGCCAGTTTGGGCGGGACGGTCAGCATGCAGGCTACAGCGGGTGGGTGTGGCGTAACGCCCACCCTGGATTGTGAGCAGCAACTGCTTCAGGTACCGCAGTTGCGCGAAATGGCGCAGTTGACTGTAACGTCATTGAGCTTGGTCCCCAGTGCATCGCTCAGCTTCAACGCGTTGCTGGAAGTGCTGGCCTGGGCTCGCTGCGAAGTCGAGGGCGGTGCCCGGGCCGTGATACTGACCCAAGGCACCGACAGCCTTGAGGAAACGGCCTATTTCCTTGACCTGCTTTGGCCCTTCGATGCGCCTTTGGTGATGACCGGTGCAATGCGCTCGCCCAGCCAGCCGGGCAACGATGGCCCGGCCAACCTTCTGGCTGCGGCCCAGGTTGCATTGGCACGAGGCAGCGGTGGGCGTGGTGTGCTGGTGGTGATGAATGATCAGATCCATCGTGCGACAAAGGTTCGCAAGACAGCCAGCCTGGCGATAGCGGCATTCGACTCGCCTGGTTTCGGTCCTGTGGGGGAAGTTGTAGAAGGTGTTGCAACGTACCGCCATCCCCCAGACAGGCGGGAGGTACTCCCGCTACCGGGGCGTACCGACCAGCGCGTCATCCTGCTGGAGGCGTGCCTGGACGCCGACACTGTATTGCTGCAGGCTCTGCCCGCATTGCGCTACGACGGGCTGGTCATCGCCGGGTTCGGCGCCGGCCATGTTTCCGGCAATTGGTCTGATGTTCTAAAGCACATGACGCCAACCCTGCCAGTCATTGTCGCCACTCGTACAGGTGAGGGGGCTACAGCCCGCGCAACATACGGTTTTTCCGGCTCCGAGATCGACTTGCAGAAAAAAGGTGTGCACATGGCCGGGCACCTCTGCCCGCGCAAGTGCCGCATCTTGCTGTGGCTGCTGATTGGCGCCGACCGGCAGCATGAGTTGCCGGGTTGGCTGCCCACCTGAAAATTTGCCCGCGCAGTGCCTTGCACGGGCAACCCTTCAAGCATTGCTGTGCTAGGGTGCACACACTTTTGCTAGCAAGGATTCCCTGCCCGATGCTCCCGCCACTCAGCGAAAAAGAACTGCACCGCCTCGAAGACCTGCTGATCACCTACGGCAACGACTACTCGGTACTCAACCTGGCCGAGCTCAATGGCTTTTTCACCGCGCTGGCTAGCTCGCCGACCACGGTCACCCCCGAGCACTGGCTGCCGGCAGTGGCAGGTGGCAAGGTGCCCAAGTTCAAGAAACCGGCCCATGAAGAAGCCTATGTGGCATTGATGCTGCGGTATGCCGACCAAGTCGCCGGACAGTTGGGCGACCACATCGATCAGTTCGAGCCGCTGTTCGAGGAAACAGAAGACGAGCAGGGCACCGTGGTCGTGATGGAAGAATGGTGCTTCGGCTACATGCGCGCTACCCAGGTCGCCAACTGGGAAGCTTTGCCGCCAGAGCAGGACCAGTTACTCAAAGCCATTTCTTTGCATGGGCTGGAGGATAACTTCGAGCTGCTGGACCAGATGAGCGAAGCGGAGATACAGGCCTGTGTGCCGAAGGTGATCGAAGCCGCGCGTGGTTTGTTCCGCTACTTCAACAAGCCGCACTGAGGCACACGGGCTCGGTTGCTGCGGTGCTTGCTGGGGCCGCACTGCGGATCCGTCAGCAAGCACTCGAAAAACGCAGACTGTTGTTTGACATGGAGCGGTTTATTATTCCATCTGGCGAAATTATGGTTTCCCCCGCGCACTGATTCTGCTGCCAGCCGAATCAGTGCAGCATGTGCTCCATCAGCCCAATCCGGTGCTGACCAGGAGCCAAGCCCATGTCGAACCCGATCAAGCTCTACAACTTCCCCAAGTCCGGCCACGCCCACCGCATCGAGCTGATGCTTTCGCTGCTCAACCTGCCTACCGAGCTGGTGTTCGTGGACCTGGCCAAAGGTGCGCACAAGCAGCCGGACTTCCTGGCCCTCAACCCGTTCGGCCAGGTACCGGTCATCGATGACAACGGCACGGTGATCGCAGACTCCAACGCAATCCTCGTTTACCTCGCCAAAAAATATGACAACGGCACCTGGCTACCCGAAGCGCCAGCCGCTGCCGCCCGTGTACAACGCTGGCTGTCGGTCGCTGCAGGCCCGCTGGCCTTTGGCCCGGCCGCTGCACGCCTGGTGACCGTGTTCGGCGCTTCGTTCAACACTGACGAAGTGATTACCCGGGCGCACACCCTGCTCAAGGTGATTGATGCCGAACTGGCCAAGTCGCCGTTCCTGGCAGGCGACACGCCGACCATCGCCGACGTCGCCAACTACTCCTACATCGCCCACGCACCGGAGGGCAACGTGTCGCTGGAGCCGTATGCCAACGTACGTAGCTGGCTGGCGCGGATCGAGGCATTGCCGGGCTTCGTACCGATGCCCCGCACCGTCATCGGGTTGCAGACCAGCGTCTGATCCCTCTGCGAGGAACGCCACCATGCAACAGTCCCCCGATCGCCGCCCCTCGCCTTGGCATGCGGGCGAGAAAACCCTGCAGGAAAAGGTCGGAGTAGCAGAGCGCATGGAGGCGTTCGGGCAAAAGGTCATTCGTGACTACATGCCCGACCAGCACCGCACGTTCTACCATCAGTTGCCGTTCATGGTGGCGGCCAGCGTAGACGCTCAGGGGCGGCCCTGGGCGACGCTGCTGGAAGGGCCGGAAGGTTTCGTCAGTTCGCCCGACCCACGCCAGTTGACGATTGACGCCAGGCTAGCGGCCGATGACCCGGCGACCCCGGGATTGGTCGCCGGGCAGGCAATCGGCCTGCTGGGCATCGAACTGCACACCCGCCGGCGCAACCGCCTCAACGGGCAGATCCGCCAGGCGGTTGCAGGGCAATTGCAAGTGACGGTAGAGCAGTCGTTCGGCAACTGCCCGCAATACATCCAGTTACGCGATTACACGCGCGTCGCCGAACCGGCCCAGGGGCGCATCGATGCGACATCCCTGGATGCCACGACCGTCAGTATGATCCAGTCTGCCGACACCTTCTTCGTCGCCAGCTATGTCGAGCATGACACCGGCCAGCGTTCGGTGGATGTGTCCCACCGTGGCGGTCGGCCAGGATTCGTCAGGGTGCAAGGCAATACGCTAACCATCCCCGACTACGCCGGTAACCTGCACTTCAACACCTTGGGCAACTTGTTGGTCAACCCGAGGGCAGGTTTGCTGTTCATCGACTTCAGTAACGGCAACGTGCTGCAGGTGGGCGGGCGTGCCGAGGTGCTGCTGGAAAGCCCGGCCATCCAGGCGTTCGAAGGTGCAGAGCGGCTGTGGACGCTGGAGGTCGACCAGGTGGTGTGGCGGCCGGCTGCGGTTTCCCTGCGCTGGGCGTTCAAGGAGTACGCCCCCACCAGCCTGATGACCGGCACCTGGGCCGAGGCCGATGCGCGTTTGCAGCAACGTCAGCAGCAGCGCCAATGGCAAGCCTGGCGGGTGCTGCGGGTAGAGCAGGAGAGCCGCGATATCCGTTCGTTCTACCTGCAGCCGCCCACCGGTTCCGCTGTGGCGTTTGCACCCGGGCAACATGTTCCGGTGCAGGTCAAGCGCGACGGTGAGGCGCCGCTTATCCGCACCTACAGCTTGTCCAGCGCACCTTCCGACGGCTATTGGCGCATCAGCGTCAAAGCCCAGGGCCCGGTTTCCCGCCACTTGCATGAGCGCATCGCGCCAGGCGATGTGCTTGATGTTCGCCCACCCATGGGCAGTTTCACGCTCGACATACAGAGCACGCGGCCGTTGGTGCTGATTGGCGCTGGCGTAGGCATTACGCCGTTGCTGGCCATGCTGCGTGAGCAATTGAGCCAAGGGCAGGCTCGGGCCATCCACGTGTTCCAGGGTGCGCGTAGCCTGGCCGACCTGCCGTTCAGGCAGGAGCTGGCGAGTCTGCAGCAACGGGCCGAGGGCTTGCTGCACATTCATCGCGCCCTGAGCCAGCCGGAAAGCCATGCGCTGCTTGGGCGGGATTACGAGTTTGCCGGGCGCCTGGGCATGGGGCAGGTCAAGGCGACGCTGGCGCTGGACGACTACGAGTTCTACCTGTGCGGACCGGGCAGTTTTACCCAGGACTTGTATGAAGGGTTGCGCGGCGTGCATGTGCCGGATGCGCGGATTCACGCAGAAGCGTTTGGGCCGTCGACGTTGCGCCGGCACACGGACGCCGACCAGCCCGCCTTGCATCAGCCACCCGCTGCCAGCGAGCCAGTACCGGTGTACTTTGCGGCGTCGGCCAAGGAGGCGCGCTGGGCACCCGGCGGCGGTACCTTGCTGGAGCTGGCCGAGGCGCGCGGGCTGGCGCCGGAGTTCAGTTGCCGGGGTGGCTCGTGTGGTACCTGCAAGACCAGACTGGTGAGTGGCCAGGTGCATTACCCGAATCCACCGGCAGAGCTACCGGAGGCGGGGTCGGTGTTGATCTGTTGTGCCGTGCCGGCGCAGGTGCAGGAGGGGGTACAGGCCCTGGTGCTGGACATCTGATACACCAGCCCCGCCTCTTCGCGGGCGGCAGAAAATACCCAGATGAACAATAATCCCGGCACCTCATGTCCCCAGGAGCTCGCATGGACCAGATCCACCTGATGAAGGTATTCGTCGCCGTAGGTGAGCTGGAAAGCTTCGCCGCTGCTGCCCGCCGCCTGGCCATCTCCCCGGCCGCCGTCACCCGTGCCGTCAGCGCCCTGGAGGAGCAGCTGGGGGTCAAGCTGCTACTGCGCACCACCCGCAGCGTGCGCCTGACCGAGGCAGGCGGCCGCTACCTGGAGGACACCCGGCATATCCTGGCCAGCATTCACGAGGCCAACGAAGCGGCGGCGGGCATCAATGCCATCCCCAAGGGTGACCTGGCGGTGACTGCACCGATCCTGTTCGGCAGGAAGTTCGTCATGCCCAGCATCGTTCGCTACCTGCAGCAGTATCCGCAAGTCGACGTGGCCGCCTACTTTCTCGACCGCGTGGTGAACCTGGTCGAGGAAGGCATGGATGTGGCCGTGCGCATCGGCCCGTTGCCCGACTCCGGGTTGAAGGCCCTGCGGGTCGGTCAGGTCCGGCGCATGTTGTGCGCTGCGCCCGGTTACCTGGCGCGCCACGGTGTGCCCAGGCACCCCTCGGACCTGGCCGGGCATGCGGTGATCGGTACCACCAACCTGTCCCCCCGAGCCGGCTGGCGCTTTGGCGTGACCGATGAGCCGACTTTGGTGCGCATGAAACCGCGGCTGACGGTGACCAGCAATGATGGGGCTATCGCTGCGGCCTGCGGTGGCCTGGGGATTGCCCGTTTATTGTCATACCAGGTGGCTGATGAACTGGCTAGCGGGCAGTTGCAGGTGATTCTGGCCGAGTATGAGGAAGCACCCTGGCCGATTCACATACTGCACCGCGAGAGCAAGTACGGGTCGGCCAAGGTCAGAACCTTCATCGACATGCTGGCGCAGGCGCTGCGGGACCAGCAACTGGAGTGAGCATGTAGCGCCCACAATGCGTTACAACGCTTGGTACTGCATGCTGAACCCCAGGCTCATCGTGTCACCCTGTTGCAACAGCCTCAGCCCCGGCCGGCCGGGCAGGTGATGGGCGTTGACCGGGTGGCTGACCGGCTCGAAGCAGAAGAAGCCTTGCCCCGGCGGGCAGAACAGCAAGAAGTGCTCCGCCCCGCTGGTGCGACAGGCCAGCCGGTAGCCTGCCCCCGGCTGTTCGATCACACAGTGCCCCGGCCAGCCACTGAAGGCGTGGTCGACCAGCGTCTCGGGCAGGTGGCCCAGTGCTTCGAACCGCCACGGCTCGGGCACCGTGGCCTGATACGACGGCAAGCGCCCAGCCTCGGCCAGCCACACTTTGCGCGCGGGCGCAGACAGCTTGGTATCGGGGTAGCGCGGAAGGTAAGGGTGCAGGCCCAACCCATACCAGTTGGCCGAATCATCCCGGTGCGTCACATGCAGGTCCAGGGTCAGGCAGCCTTCATGCAGGTGTATATCCAGCGTGGCCTGGTAGGCGAAAGGTACGGCACTGTCCAGCGTCAGCCGTGCGCGCCGTTCGCTGTGATGCTCAACGTGCCAGGCCTGCTGCCAGGCGCTGCCATGGATGGGATAGGGGTCGTGCTCGGTATTCGGCGCCAATGCCTGCCAGCCCTGCGGCCGGGCATAGCCCCCCTCGGCAACCCGATTGGACCAAGGCGCCAGTGGGTAGCAAGCCAGCCGCCTGGGCGTGGCGCTGGCCAAGGCAGCCGCGTCGGTATGGCGCAGCAGCGCCTGCCCCGTTGCCTTGACCTGCCAGTTGACCAGACTGGCACCCAGTTCCGGCGCCAGGCTCAGGCGGGTCAGGCGGTCCTGCAGGTGCAGTGTGGTCACAGCCATGCAATGTTCCTCTGGAGCAGAGCGATCAGTTGGCCCGCCGGTAAGTCAGCAGCACGATGCCGCATACCACTACGGCGCCGCCGAGCAATTGCAGCGGGCCCAGTTGCTGGTCGAGCAGGGCCCAACCCAGCAGTAAAGTGGCGATGGGTTCGACGTTCATCACCGGGGCGTTTTGCGCCATGTTCAGCCTGGGTACGCAGACGAACAGCAAGCTGAACGCCAGCCCATACAGCAGTACCAGGCTGGCCAGCGCCACCCAGCCACTGCTGCTGCCCGGCAGCGACAAACCGGCCGGCATCACCCCGCTGGCGCCCGCGAGCAGCATGCTGGAGAACACGATCAGCAGGGTCAGCAGGCTGCGCACCGGGCCCCGCACGCTAGGCAGCTTGTGGTCGGTGATCCACAACGCGCAAGCAAAGGCACAAGCGGCGCCGAAGGCCAGGCTGACCCCCAGCGCCCAGTGCGGGTTGCCCGCACCGCTGTCGGCCAGGCGTGCCGGCACATCCAGCGCCAGCACCAGGCCGCATAGGATCAAGCCCATGAACAGCACGGTGCGGCCAGTGGGGCGCGCACCGCCCAGCGCCCAGGTCAGCAGCGCCAGCAGCATCGGGAAGGTATTGCCTACCAGCAAGGCCAGGGCCACCGGGATGCGCGCCACCGCCGAATACAGGCACAGGCTCTGGGTGGCGATCAGCAGGCCAAGCAGCAGTTGCCAGCGGCGGGTGCCAACGGGCAGCGCCAGCGCCTGACGTTGCCACAGCAGCACGCCGGCCAGCACCAGCAAGGTGATGCCGGAACGGCAGAGTATGGCCAGCAGCACACCGGTGCCGTCATCGAAGGCGATGCGTGCGGCGATATGGTTACCGGCGAATGAGCAGGCAAGCAGAGCCAGCAGGGCGATGGCCAGCTGGCGCGGGAACAGCGGGGAAGCAGAGGAGGGGACAGCCATGTGCAGGATCCGTTTGCAGGTAGATTTTCCAGCCCTATCGCAGTCGTTGTAGGAGCGGCCTTGTGTCGCGATGGGCCGCAAGGCGGCCCCAGCAATATTCGCAACAACGCCGAAAACCTGGGGCCGCTTTGCGGCCCAT
>NZ_DKJF01000024.1:0-4424 GCF_002454615.1 Pseudomonas sp. UBA6699 | reverse complement strand
CAAACGTAGGAGCGAGCGCAGCTCGCGATGCGCCGCGCGGGCGGCGCTCGATCTCACAGGCGATGAAGCCCTCAAAGAAAGCACACCCTCCAGGTCGTGCACCATACCGGTGCACCAATACCAAAATCCGCATCTAAAAAGTGCACATTCCAAGCCCAGCCCCCCGCAAAATGCCTGCAAACGCCCCCTTTTATCCCGCCCTCGCCATTTTCGGGCACTGGCATGCAATTTGCTCCCTTGTGAGGCAGGTAAGCTTGGCCGACTATCCGCGCCCGGCAACACCCTTTTTCCAGGGCAGCGGCCCACCGCGCTCTAGACCATCCGGAGGACAACATGTCGAAGTCGGTTCAACTCATCAAAGATCATGACGTCAAGTGGATTGATCTGCGTTTCACGGACACCAAAGGTACTCAGCACCACGTGACCATGCCGGCGCGCGATGCGCTGGACGAAGACTTCTTCGAAGTCGGCAAGATGTTCGACGGTTCCTCCATCGCTGGCTGGAAAGGCATCGAAGCTTCCGACATGATCCTGATGCCGGTTGACGAAACCGCCGTGCTGGACCCGTTCACCGAAGAACCAACCCTGATCATCACCTGCGACATCGTCGACCCGTCGAGCATGCAGGGCTACGACCGCGACCCACGTGCCATCGCCAAGCGTGCCGAAGAGTACCTGAAGAGCACCGGCATCGGTGACACTGTCTTCGCCGGCCCGGAGCCAGAGTTCTTCATCTTCGACGAAGTCAAGTTCCAGTCGGACATCTCCGGCTCGATGTTCAAGATCTTCTCCGAGCAAGGCTCGTGGATGACCGGCGCTGACGTGGAAGGCGGCAACAAAGGCCACCGCCCAGGCGTGAAAGGCGGCTACTTCCCGGTTCCGCCGTTCGACCACGACCACGAAATCCGTACTGCCATGTGCAACGCACTGGAAGAAATGGGCCAGACCGTCGAAGTTCACCACCACGAAGTGGCAACTGCCGGCCAGAACGAAATCGGCGTCAAGTTCAACACCCTGGTGAAGAAGGCTGACGAAGTCCAGGCGCTGAAATACGTTGTGCACAACGTTGCCGACGCCTACGGCCGTACCGCTACCTTCATGCCGAAGCCACTGTACGGCGACAACGGTTCGGGCATGCACGTGCACATGTCGATCTGGAAAGACGGCAAGAACACCTTCTCCGGCGAAGGCTATGCCGGCCTGTCCGACACCGCCCTGTACTTCATCGGCGGTATCATCAAGCACGGTAAGGCCCTGAACGGCTTCACCAACCCGTCGACCAACTCGTACAAGCGCCTGGTTCCAGGTTTCGAAGCCCCGGTGATGCTGGCCTACTCGGCGCGCAACCGTTCCGCTTCGATCCGCATTCCTTACGTCGGCAGCCCTAAAGCCCGCCGTATCGAAGCCCGCTTCCCGGACCCATCGGCCAACCCGTACCTGGCCTTCGCAGCGCTGCTGATGGCTGGCCTGGACGGTATCCAGAACAAGATCCACCCAGGCGACGCGGCCGACAAGAACCTGTACGACCTGCCGCCAGAAGAAGCCAAGAACATCCCGCAAGTGTGCGGCAGCCTGAAAGAAGCTCTGGAAGAGCTGGATAAAGGCCGTGCGTTCCTGACCAAGGGCGGCGTGTTCTCCGACGACTTCATCGACGCCTTCATCGAGCTCAAGAGCGAAGAAGAAATCAAGGTCCGCACCTTCGTGCACCCGCTGGAATACGAGCTGTACTACAGCTGCTGATCTGATCGGCGCCCGGCGCCGGTGAGCTGATCAAACGGCCTCCCTCGGGAGGCCGTTTTCGTTTCTGCCGTCACTATTTTCGGAAGCGTCCTACCCCCGAGGATCAGCCAACACCGCCACACTCGGGCCTTCACCCTATGCTCTGGAGGTCTGTCATGCGTCATTTCCCCTTCGCCGCAGTGGCTGTATTGGCCCTGACCGGTTGCACTGCAGAAGCCCCGCCGGATACGGCGCTGTCCGCGCTGCTCGACAACATCGAACGTCGCCTGGCCCTGGCTGAAGCCGTGGCGCTGCACAAGTGGGACACTGGCCAGCCCGTGCAGGCAACGCTGCGCGAGCAACAGGTGCTGGCCAATGTCCGTGCTGCCGCACCTGGCCACGGCCTGGCACCACAACGCGCCGAGGCGTTTTTCGCCGACCAGATGGAAGCCAACAAGTTGCTGCAATACACCCTGCTGTCCGACTGGCACCGCGAGGGCGCGGCGCCGCACACGCAACGCCGCGACTTGCAGACAGACATCCGCCCGCAACTGGATGACCTGCAGAGCACACTGCTGCAAAGGCTGGCAGCCTTCGACCGTGAGCCCGCGGCGGGCTGCAGCACACGGCTGGCCAAGGAACTGGCCGGCCGGTCCGCGCCCCAACCACTGCACCAGGCCTTGGTTCGCGCCACCGGTCAATTGTGCGATAAATCCTGAAAGCTCTATGCTCCTTATTGGTGCATTCTTGCGGGCGACGCCCTTGAATGCACCCCAAAAAAGGTCACAAGAAACGTTAAACCAGAACATTCTGGTGCGAATCTGCGCGATTTCGGGTGCTCATCGGACAATTCCGCTTCTTTTCGGAGCTTTGGTTTGTTTCTTGCATTTTATGCACTGAAACTGGAATCAGCGGATTCACTGCGCCCCGGGTTCTGGCTGCACCCTGCCAGACAAGCGCCAAAAGAGGTCAACGACGCCTTATGACCATCAGCGATGCACAGCACCGTCTGCTTCTGGACAACCTGACCACCGCCACGCTATTGCTCAACGGTGAGCTGCGCCTGGAATACATGAACCCAGCTGCAGAAATGTTGCTGGCGGTCAGTGGCCAGCGCAGTCACGGGCAGTTCATCAGCGAACTGTTCACTGAATCGACCGAGGCGCTCAGCTCATTGCGCCAGGCGGTGGAACAGGCGCACCCGTTTACCAAACGCGAAGCACAACTGACGTCCCTGACCGGGCAGACGATCACGGTCGACTACGCGGTAACGCCAATCCTGCACCAGGGCCAGACCCTGCTGCTGCTGGAGGTGCACCCGCGCGACCGGCTGCTGCGCATCACCAAGGAAGAGGCGCAACTGAGCAAACAGGAAACCACCAAGATGCTGGTGCGGGGCCTGGCTCACGAAATCAAGAACCCCCTCGGGGGCATCCGCGGCGCCGCCCAGCTGCTGGCCCGCGAGCTGCCCGAAGACGGCCTGCGCGACTACACCAATGTGATCATCGAAGAGGCCGACCGCCTGCGCAACCTGGTCGACCGCATGCTGGGCTCGAACAAGCTGCCCTCGCTGGCCATGACCAACATCCATGAAGTACTGGAGCGGGTCTGCAGCCTGGTCGAAGCCGAAAGCCAGGGCTGCATCACATTGGTGCGCGACTACGACCCAAGCCTGCCGGATGTCCTGATCGACCGCGAACAGATGATCCAGGCCCTGCTCAATATCGTGCGCAACGCCATGCAGGCGATCAGTTCGCAGAACGAACTGCGCCTGGGCCGCATCACCTTGCGCAGCCGCGCCTTGCGCCAGTTCACCATCGGCCACGTGCGCCATCGCCTGGTGGCCCGGGTGGAGATCATCGACAACGGCCCGGGCATCCCGCTGGAACTGCAAGACACCCTCTTCTATCCCATGGTCAGCGGTCGCCCGGACGGTACCGGGCTCGGCCTGGCCATTACCCAGAACATCATCAGCCAGCACCAGGGCCTGATCGAGTGTGAAAGCCACGCAGGCCATACCGCCTTCTCGATCTACCTGCCTCTGGAACAAGGAGCCACCGCCTCATGAGCCGAAGTGAAACCGTATGGATCGTCGACGATGATCGCTCCATCCGCTGGGTCCTGGAAAAAGCCCTGCAACAGGAAGGCATGACCACCCAGAGCTTCGATAGCGCAGACGGTGTCATGGGCCGCCTGGCCCGCCAGCAGCCGGACGTGATCATTTCCGACATCCGCATGCCGGGGGCCAGCGGCCTCGACCTGCTGGCGCAGATTCGCGAGCAGCACCCACGCCTGCCGGTCATCATCATGACCGCCCATTCCGACCTGGACAGCGCCGTGGCATCGTACCAAGGCGGCGCTTTCGAGTATCTGCCCAAGCCGTTCGACGTGGACGAGGCGGTTTCGCTGGTCAAGCGGGCCAACCAGCACGCCCAGGAGCAGCAAGGGCTGGACGTGCCACAAAGCCTGGCGCGCACGCCGGAGATCATCGGTGAAGCCCCGGCGATGCAGGAGGTGTTCCGCGCCATTGGCCGCCTCAGCCACTCCAACATCACCGTGCTGATCAATGGCGAGTCCGGTACCGGCAAAGAACTGGTAGCCCACGCCCTGCACCGCCACAGCCCGCGCGCAGCGGCACCGTTCATTGCCCTGAACATGGCCGCCATCCCCAAGGACCTGATGGAGTCCGAGCTGTTCGGCCACGA
>NZ_DKJF01000052.1:0-6197 GCF_002454615.1 Pseudomonas sp. UBA6699 | reverse complement strand
CCCTGATGCGATCCCTGTGGGAGCTGGCGTGCCAGCGAATGGGGCGCAGAGCGCCCCCAGAGATCTCAATACCAGCGCGGCTCGCCAGCCGGGCGCTTCTTGAAGCGCTTCATGCTCCACATGTACTGGCTCGGGTACTCGCGCACATAACGCTCGACCACCTTGCTCATCGCCGCCGCCGACTCATTCACGTCGGTGCTGTACATCGCTTGCGGCGCAGCTTCGAGAAACACCTTGAAACCCGAGCCATCCGGCAGGCGCAAGGCATGCAGGAACACCCCCACCGCCTTGCCGCCCGCCAGCATGTTCGGCACGAACTTGCTGGTCAGTGCCTGGGTACCGAGAAATGGCACGAACACGCCTGCCGATTCGGCCGGCTCCGGGTCAGCGGGGATGCCCACCTGGCCGCCCCGGCGCACCTCCTTGATCACGCTGAGAATGCCTTCCTTGGTCGAAGGCGCAACGCGGTTGCCCATCTGTACGCGCTGCTCACGCAGCAGGTCATCCACAGCCTTGAGCTTGGGCGGGCGGTAGAAAATGATCGGCTTGCACTGGTTGCAATAGAAGTGGTTGAGCACCTCCCAGTTACCCAGGTGGCTGGTGATGCCCACAACACCCTTACCAGACGCCAGGGCTTGCTCCAGCACTTCCAGGCCGTGCACTTCCTTGACCAGTTCCAGCGAGCGCTGTGGCGGCCAGATCCAGGCGCAGGCGCTTTCCACAAACGACTTGCCAATGTCCCGCAAGGCTTGCCCAACCAGTTGCTCGCGGGCAACCGGGTCCATCTCGGGGAAACACTTGGCCAGGTTGATGCGCACCACGTTGCGTGAACCGTTGGGGATCTTCCACATCAGCCAGCCGATGCCGGCGCCCACGCGCTGTACAGCGCCCCAGGGCAGCTTGGCAAACAGGCGCAGCACCCCGACCATCAGGGCGCCCTTGAACTTTTCCACAGGCGAATTCCTTATTTCAGCAAGGTGCGCATTGTAACCCTTCAACGAACCAGGGCGGCGTAACGATCGCAATCGATGGTGTGGTCCATGACCATGCCGGTGGCTTGCATGAAGGCATAGCAGATGGTCGGGCCGACAAAGGTGAAGCCGGCTTTCTGCAGCGCCTTGCTCATGGCCTTGGCTTCGTCGGTGACCGCCGGCACGTCAGCGCGACCCTGGAAGTGATTGATCTTCGGCGCACCGCCCACGAACGACCACAGCCATTCGGCGGGGTTATCCACAGCCAGCCAGGCCTGCGCATTGCGCCGGGCAGCCTTGAGTTTGAGGCGGTTGCGGATGATCCCGGGGTCCTGCATCAGCGCTTCGATGCGTTCGTCGCTGAGGGTGGCCAGTTTGACCGGGTCGAACCCGTGCATCACCTCGCGGTAACGCTCGCGTTTGCGCAAAACGGTGATCCATGAAAGCCCGGCCTGGAACCCTTCGAGCAAAAGCATCTCGAACAGCAACGCCGGATCGCGCTGCGGCGTTCCCCATTCCTGGTCATGGTAGGCCTGGTACAACGGATCGTCGGTACACCAAAAGCAGCGTGGCATAAGGCTCCAATGAGTAGAGGGCGAGGCGAATCAGGTTATACTCCCGCTCTTTACATCCGCATCCCCAGATACAGGTGAATTTCGTGAGCCAGCCTACGCCAGCCGTGCGTACCTTCCAAGACCTGATCCTCGCCCTGCAAAACTACTGGGCAGCTCAAGGTTGTGTGGTGCTTCAGCCCTACGATATGGAAGTAGGCGCCGGCACTTTCCACACCGCAACGTTCCTGCGCGCCGTGGGTCCAGAAACCTGGAACGCCGCCTACGTGCAGCCTAGCCGTCGCCCTGCCGACGGGCGGTATGGCGAAAACCCCAACCGCCTGCAGCACTACTACCAGTTCCAGGTGGTGCTCAAGCCGAACCCGGCCAACTTCCAGGAGCTGTACCTGGGCTCGCTGAAAGCCATTGGCCTGGACCCGCTGGTGCACGACATTCGCTTTGTCGAAGACAACTGGGAATCGCCGACCCTCGGCGCCTGGGGCCTGGGCTGGGAAATCTGGCTGAACGGCATGGAAGTCACCCAGTTCACCTACTTCCAGCAGGTAGGTGGCATCGAGTGCTACCCGGTCACCGGTGAAATCACCTACGGCCTCGAACGTCTGGCCATGTACATCCAGGGCGTCGATTCGGTCTATGACCTGGTATGGGCCGACGGCCCGTTCGGCAAGGTCACCTACGGTGACGTGTTCCACCAGAACGAGGTGGAGCAGTCGACCTACAACTTCGAACACGCCAACGTCGACAAGCTGTTCGAACTGTTCGACTTCTACGAAAGCGAAGCCAACCGCCTGATCAAGCTGGAGCTGCCGCTGCCGACCTATGAAATGGTGTTGAAGGCCTCGCATACCTTCAACCTGCTGGACGCCCGCCGCGCCATCTCGGTGACCGAGCGCCAGCGCTACATCCTGCGTGTGCGTACCCTGGCCCGGGACGTGGCGCAAAGCTATCTGCAAGCCCGCGCACGCCTGGGCTTCCCGATGGCCACCCCCGAACTGCGTGACGAAGTGTTGGCTAAGCTGGAGGCTGCACAATGAGTGCTCAAGATTTCCTGGTAGAACTGGGCACCGAAGAGCTGCCTCCCAAGGCCCTCGCCAGCCTCGGCGACGCCTTCCTGGCCGGCATCGAAAAGGGCCTGCAGGCCGCTGGCCTAAACTACACCGGCAAGCAGGTCTATGCTGCGCCGCGTCGCCTGGCCGTGCTGATTCGCCAGCTAGACGTGCAGCAGCCTGACCGCAGCATCAACATCGACGGGCCACCCCTGCAGGCTGCTTTCAAAGACGGCGAGCCGACCCAGGCTGCCCTGGGCTTTGCCAAGAAGTGCGGTGTAGAGCTGGCCGAAATCGACCAGAGCGGCCCCAAGCTGCGTTTCTCCCAGCACATCCCAGGCAAAGCGACCGTCGGCTTGCTGCCGACCATCGTCGAGGACTCGCTGAACGATCTGCCCATTCCCAAGCGCATGCGCTGGGCCGCCAGCCGTGAAGAGTTCGTGCGCCCGACCCAATGGCTGGTCATGCTGCTGGGCGACCAGGTGGTCGATTGCACCATCCTGTCGCAGAAGGCCGGCCGTGAATCCCGTGGCCACCGCTTCCACCACCCGGAAAACGTGCTCATCACTGCCCCCGCCAACTACGTCGAAGACCTGCGCAAAGCCTACGTGCTGGCCGACTTCGCCGAGCGCCGCGAGCTGATCAGCAAGCGTACTGCAGAGCTGGCCATGCAGCAGGAAGGCACGGCCATCGTGCCACCGGCGCTGCTGGACGAAGTGACCGCGCTGGTCGAGTGGCCGGTGCCGCTGGTGTGCTCGTTCGAGGAGCGTTTCCTCGAAGTGCCGCAGGAAGCCCTGATCACCACCATGCAGGACAACCAGAAGTACTTCTGCCTGCTGGACAGCGAAGGCAAGCTGCTGCCGCGCTTCATCACCGTGGCCAACGTTGAAAGCCGCGACCCGAAGCAGATCGTGCAAGGCAACGAGAAAGTCGTGCGCCCACGCCTGACCGACGCCGAATTCTTCTTCAAGCAGGACAAGAAGCAGCCGCTGGAAACCTTCAACGAGCGCCTCAAGAACGTGGTCTTCCAGGCTCAGCTGGGCACTGTGTACGACAAGGCCGAGCGCGTTTCCAAACTGGCTGCCTTCATCGCCCCGCTGATCGGCGGCGACGCCCAGCGCGCCGGCCGGGCCGGCCTGCTGTCGAAATGCGACCTGGCCACTGAAATGGTCGGCGAATTCCCGGAGATGCAGGGTGTTGCCGGTTACTACTACGCGCTCAACGACGGTGAGCCGCAAGACGTCGCCCTGGCGCTGAACGAGCAGTACATGCCACGCGGGGCTGGTGCCGAGCTGCCGCAAACCCTCACCGGTGCCGCCGTGGCCATCGCCGACAAGCTCGACACCCTGGTGGGCATCTTCGGCATCGGCATGCTGCCAACCGGCAGCAAAGACCCGTACGCCCTGCGCCGTGCAGCGCTGGGTGTGCTGCGTATCCTGATCGAGAAGCAGCTGGACCTGAACCTGACCGGTGCGGTGGAATTCGCGGTCAAGCAGTTCGGTGCCAAGGTCAAGGCTGCCGGCCTGGCCGAGCAGGTGCTGGAGTTCATCTTCGACCGCCTGCGTGCGCGCTACGAAGACGAAGGCATCGACGTGGCCACCTACCTGTCGGTACGTGCCCTGCAGCCAGGCTCGGCGCTGGACTTCGACCAGCGTGTCCAGGCGGTGCAAGCGTTCCGCAAGCTGCCCGAAGCCGAGGCCCTGGCCGCGGTCAACAAACGTGTGTCGAACCTGCTGAGCAAGGCCGAAGGCGCCATCGCCGAGCAGGTCGAGCCGAAGTACTTCGACAATGCCAACGAGTTCTCGCTGTACTCGGCCATCCAGCAGGCCGACCAGGCCGTGCAACCGATGGCTGCTGCACGGCAGTACAGCGAATCGCTGGCCCGCCTGGCAGCCCTGCGCGACCCGGTTGATGCCTTCTTCGAGGCGGTCATGGTCAACGCCGAAGACGCCAAGGTACGTGCCAACCGCTACGCCCTGCTCAGCCGCCTGCGCGGCCTGTTCCTGGGTGTGGCCGACATCTCGTTGCTGGGGTAAGCCTTGAAACTGCTGATTCTCGACCGTGACGGGGTGATCAACTACGACTCCGACGCCTACATCAAGACGCTGGAAGAGTGGGTCCCGATCCCTGGCTCGGTCGCAGCGATCGCGCAGTTGAGCAAGGCGGGCTGGACGGTGGCCGTGGCCACCAACCAGTCCGGTATCGCCCGTGGCTATTACCCGCTGGCAACCCTCGAGGCCATGCACGCGCGCCTGCGCGCGCTGGTGGCCGAGCAGGGCGGCGAGGTTGGCCACATCGTGTATTGCCCGCACGGCCCGGATGAAGGCTGCGATTGCCGCAAGCCCAAGCCAGGCATGCTGCGGGCGATCGCCGAGCATTACCAGGTCGGCCTTGAAGGCGTCTGGTTCGTTGGCGACAGCAAAGGTGACCTGGAGGCCGCCCTGGCCGTCGGTGCACAACCCGTGTTGGTGAAAACCGGCAAAGGTGAGCGGACCCTGGCAAAAGGTGTTCCGGAAACTACACTGATTTTCGACGATCTGGCAGCTATCGCCAGAGAACTAATTTAAACAGTGCGCCTGCGGGCGCATTTTTCTCAGGCGGGCATGCCCCGCAATGGTACAAGCCACTATGTCGATCCTGCAGGCGATCAGAATCTTTCTTTTTTACCTGCTGCTGGGCACCAGTTCGTTGCTGTGGTGCTCGCTGAGCTTTTTCGTCGCGCCGTTTCTGTCGTTCCCCAAGCGCTACAAGTTCATCAATGTGTACTGGTGCCGCTGCGCCTTGTTCCTCGTGCGGACGATTCTGGGCATCGACTACAAGATCACCGGTGCCGAGAACGTGCCGGCCGAGCCTTGCGTGATCCTGTCGAACCACCAAAGCACTTGGGAAACATTCTTCCTGTCGCAGTACTTCTCGCCGCTTAGCCAGGTGCTCAAGCGCGAACTGCTGTACGTGCCGTTCTTCGGCTGGGCCATGGCCATGCTGCGGCCGATCGCGATCAACCGCGACAACCCGAAGGAGGCACTGCGCCAGGTCGCGAGCAAGGGCGATGAGCTGCTCAAGCAGAAGACCTGGGTGCTGATCTTCCCGGAGGGCACCCGTGTGCCGTTCGGCACGGTCGGCAAGTTCTCGCGCGGGGGCACCGCGCTGGCAGTGAATGCCGGGCTGCCGGTACTGCCGATTGCCCACAACGCCGGCAAGTTCTGGCCGAAAACCGGTTGGGGCAAGCGCTCGGGCACCATCGAGGTGGTAATTGGCGAGCCGATGTACGCCAACGGCACCGGGCCACGGGCCATTGCCGAGCTCAACGACCGCGCTCAGGCGTGGAACGAAGCGGCCCAGCGGGCCATGGGCTCGCTGCCGCCAGCAGCAGAAGAACCGCAGGAGCAGATGGCGTGATATCTGTGGATAACTTGTGAGCACTTTTTCGTTGAAATGCTTGAAGTAAGCGCTAAGTTATTGAATTGGCTGTTTATTTTTGGGTGTGACATTTTTCTGAAAAGCGTGCATAAGTTTTTTCGGGGCATAAGAAAACCGGCTTTTACAGCCGGTTTTTTTTTGGGCTCCATTTCCAGTACGAATCGCTTCGTGTAGGAGCGGCCTTGTGT
>NZ_DKJF01000054.1:5590-39556 GCF_002454615.1 Pseudomonas sp. UBA6699 | reverse complement strand
TGGGGCTGCTTTGCAGCCCTTCGCGGGCACGCCCGCTCCCACACGTTTTGCGCTGAACTCAAGAAATGCGCGATCCCCTGTGGGAGCGGGCGTGCCCGCGAAGGGGCGCAAAGCGGCCCCAACTTACTTAACAGACTGGCATTAGCCCATCGGGCGGCGTCTTTTTTTGCTACCTGGGCTTAGCCCTTGCGGGTCAGCAGCGCCGGGCGCTCACCGCGGGGGCGGCTTGGCAAGTCATCCAGCTGCTCAGGCGTAGGGAAACGGTCGAGCTTGGATTCCTTGCGGATGATCACCGGCTGTTTTTCCGCCTGGCGCGGGTTGCGCACGGCTGGCTCCTGCCGGGCAGCATCGTCACGGGCCGGGCGACCACGGCCAGCGCCGCCATCACGACGGGCACCGCCTCGGTTGTTGGCGCGCGGCGGGCGTTTTTCGCCGCTGCTACCGCCGCTGCGCTGCTGGCCGCCGCTACGGGCCTGGCCCTGACCACCAGTGTTGCTGCGCTGACCATTGCCTTGGCCCTGGCCCTGACCGCCACCCGGGCGACGATTGCGGCCCTGGCTCTTGCCCTCGTAGGGGCTGACGTAGTCAGCGCGGTTACCGAAGTTGTCGATCTCGTCGTCCAGGAACTCTTCCGGGTCACGGTCGGCCGGAACCTTCGGCACGCTGGGGCTGCTGCTGGCTTGTTGCTGCTGGCGCGGCTTCTTGTCACGCGGCTTGCGCGGCTGCTGTTGCCTGTCGCCGCTCTTTTCCTTGTCGGCGGGCTTTTCAGCTGTTTGCTGCTTGGCCTTGCCTTTGTCCTTACCCTTGTCCTTGCGGCCGCCGTTGGCGTCTTTGCCACCTTCGCCGCGGGCCTGCTGGTTACGCCCACCGCGGCCGTTGTTCTGCGGGCGCTCGCGTACTTCGGGCTTTTCGGCTTCTACCTGGCTGGCGTCGAAGCCCATCAGGTCGCCATCGGGAATGCGCTGGCGAGTGACGCGCTCGATGCTCTTGAGCAGTTTTTCTTCATCCGGGGCGACCATGGAAATGGCCTCGCCCGAACGGCCGGCGCGGCCAGTACGGCCAATGCGGTGCACGTAGTCTTCCTCGACGTTCGGCAGCTCGAAGTTGACCACGTGTGGCAGTTGGTCGATGTCCAGGCCGCGGGCGGCGATGTCGGTGGCGACCAGTACCCGGACGCTGTTGGCCTTGAAGTCGGCCAGCGCCTTGGTACGAGCGTTCTGGCTCTTGTTGCCATGGATGGCGGCGGCGGTCAGGCCGTGCTTTTCCAGGTACTCGGCCAGGCGGTTGGCACCGTGCTTGGTCCGGGTGAACACCAGCACCTGTTCCCACGCACCGAGGGTGATCAGGTGCGCCAGCAGGGCACGCTTGTGGCTGGCCGGCAGGCGATACACGCGTTGCTCGATACGCTCCACGGTGGTGTTCGGCGGGGTGACTTCGATGCGCTCCGGGTTGTGCAGGAGCTTGTCGGCGAGGTCGGTGATGTCTTTGGAGAAGGTGGCCGAGAACAGCAGGTTCTGGCGCTTGGCAGGCAAGCGGGCAAGTACCTTCTTCACGTCGTGGATAAAGCCCATGTCGAGCATGCGGTCGGCTTCGTCCAGGACGAGTATTTCAACGTGGGCCAGGTCTACCTTGCCTTGGCCGGCCAGGTCGAGCAGGCGGCCAGGGCAGGCGACCAGTACGTCGACACCCTTGGCGATGGCCTGGATCTGAGGGTTCATGCCTACGCCGCCGAAGATGCAGGCGCTGACCAGGGGCAAGTCGCGGGCATACACCTTGAAGCTGTCATGCACCTGGGCGGCCAGTTCGCGGGTCGGGGTCAGTACCAGCACGCGGGGTTGGCGCGGGCCATGGCGCTGCGACTTGTCGGGGTGGCCGGCCGGGAACAGGCGCTCGAGAATCGGCAGGGCAAAGCCGCCGGTCTTACCAGTACCAGTCTGGGCGGCAACCATCAGGTCGCGGCCTTGCAACACGGCGGGAATGGCCCGCTGTTGCACGGGGGTCGGCTGGGTATAGCCCGCAGCTTCGATAGCGCGGACAAGAGCCTCGGAGAGACCGAGGGAAGCAAAGGACATGGGCGATCCTGTTCTCGTTTGGGCTGGGCCCGTATGGGATGTTCTGCCTGGCGCGACGGGCATCGTCGGGATGCGATCGCGTCCGGTCCAGCTGGGCTTTCACTGCACATCCGGGAAACGGAGGGTGGACGCGAAGGTGCGCCAGTGCCGATCGGGATGCCTGTTGCGAGGCCGAGCGTCCGGGCGTGAGCCGGGCGGGAAGGCCCGAGTATAACAGAGCTATCGCGCTGTGCTGCTTTCCTGCTGCTCAACGGCGTTGAGAATGTTTTTGGTGTCGCCTGTGTAGCGGTTGCTGATCGCCGTATAGGCCGCTTCCTGCTTGAAACGCCGCAGTTCTTCGGCAAACGCCTCGGCCAGTGCCTCGCGGCCCGGCTTGCGCACCAGGGCCAGGTACTGGTGCTGGCGCCTGACCACCAGTGGCAGCGCCTCGACCTGCCGTTGCAGGCCCAGCTGCTGCGCCAGGTAATGGCCAGCCTTGCGGTCGGTGATCGCCAGGTCGACACGGCCCAGCATCAGCTTGCCGAAATTGGCTTCGTGGGTGGGCGCGGCTTCGCGCTTGAAGTAGGTGGCCCCGCTGAAGGCTGCGCCATAGGTGTAGCCGGGCGAGGTGCCGACGGTAAGCCCGGCCAGGTCTTCCAGCTGGTTGACCACATGGCGGCGCACACTGGCCTGGAACAGGATGAACTCGACCTCCGACATGGGCTCTGGCGCGTAGACCAGGTAGGACTGACGCGACTCGGTCTGGAAGACATCGACAATACCGTCGGCCAGGCCTTGTTCGACCATTGCCAGGCAACGCTTCCACGGCAGGAACTGCCATTCCACCTCGACCCCGAGGCGGGCGAACACCAGGTTGGTCACTTCGTAGTCGATGCCGCGTGGATGGCCGTCCTGCTGGTACACGTAGGGCGCCCAGTCGTCGGAGACCAGGCGCAAGCGTTCGCCCAGGGCCAACGGGCTCAGGCAAACGAGCAGCAGGATCCAGAACAGCCGGGCGATGTTGGGCATGCCGGGAGATTACGCGCTCGGCCGGTGCAAGGCCAGAGGGCAGGGCACCGGGCCATTCAAGCGTGGGAAGACCTGAGCAGGTGATGCTCGATGTCCTTGCGTCGTTCCCCCAGCGACAAGCGCAGCCCGGGGTGGCGCAAGCACTGGCGCAGGCGCTCGGGGTCGGTGGGGCCGTGGCGGGCATTGAGGTTTTCCAGGGCCTTGTCCCACCAGGCCGACGCGCAGGCGCGGTCGAACTCGTTGGCGTAGGGGTAGCAGCCGTACAGCAACTCACGGGCAAACTGACGTTCCTGGGGCGGAAGGGTCAGGCTCAATGCCTTGTAGCCCAGGCGGTGCAAGGCCGGTGGCCGGGGCAGCTGGTCGTTGACCAGGGCGACGTCGGCCAGCGCTGCCGGGCTGAGTGGATGTTGCCCATGTTTGGCCAGCCAGGCCTGGATCTTGGCGCGGAACTGCGCCTTGCGGCTCCAGTAATGGTGAATGACGTCGGAGCATGCCGCCAGCTGCAGGTGACCATGGGCCGCGACTGCCAGGCAGAATTCTTCCAGGGTGTAGGCCTCGCGGGCCAGCGGGTAGAGGGTGTCCATCAGGTCGATGGAGCGGTCCAGGGTGCCCGCATCGGCGGCCGTGAGGCCGATCACCCCGGAGTTGACCAGGGGCATCTGGCAGTCGGCCAGGCCGCGGGACTGCAGAGGGGCCCGCAGGTTTTTATACAGCAGGCACTTCGGGTTCGCCCCATAGTGCGGGCCGATGGTGTTGCACAGCAGCTTGCCGGGCGCGACCCGGTCGAACAGTTGCAGTGGTGACTTGCGGAAAAAGGTATCGGTGTCGATCAGTACGGCCAGCGGGTGCTGGCGCAGTACCTGGCGCAACAGCACATGCTTGCTGCGGAAGTGGTAGCCGTGCGGGGCGTTCCAGGCTTGGCGCGTGGCCTCGTCCAGTACATGAGTGGTGACCGGTAGCCCGGCATAGGGTTGCGGGTTGTCGGTGTAGACCTGGATGTCCATGACGCTGCTGGCGGTACTGCCGAGCTGGGCAAGGGCGCTGATGATGCTGAAACAGGCTTCCTGATGATAGGTCGCGGGGCCAAAAGCCAGGTAGACGAGCTGTGGGCGAGATGGCTGGGGATGCTGCATGGCAGGCGAGACCTGTGTAACCCAAAAAAGAACAAGGCCTTAGTCTATGACCAAAGCCTTAATCATTTCTTAAGCAGACATTGCCAAAAAGTTTCAGCGCGGCAGCTTGAGGTTGTTCCACAGCGCCAGGCTCGCCTCGGCCTGGTTCAAGGTGTAGAAGTGCAGGCCCGGTGCGCCGCCTTGCAGCAGTTGTTCGCACATGCGGGTGATGACTTCTTCGCCGAAGGCCTGGATGCTTGCGGTGTCATCACCGTAGGCTTCCAGCTGCTTGCGGATCCAGCGTGGAATCTCGGCGCCACAGGCATCCGAGAAGCGTGCCAGTTTGCTGTAGTTGGTGATTGGCATGATGCCCGGCACCACCGGGATATCCACGCCCAGCTTCTGCGCGCGCTCGACAAAGTAGAAGTAGCTGTCGGCGTTGAAGAAGTACTGGGTGATGGCGCTGTCGGCACCGGCCTTGACCTTGTGTACGAAGTTGCCCAGGTCGGCCTCGAAGTTGCGCGCCTGTGGGTGCATTTCGGGGTAGGCAGCCACTTCCAGGTGGAAGTGATCGCCGGTTTCCGTGCGGATGAACTCGACCAGGTCGCTGGCGTAGCGCAGTTCGCCGGAGGCCATGCCCATGCCCGACGGCAGGTCGCCGCGCAAGGCCACGATGCGCTTGATGCCGGCGGCCTTGTACTCGGCCAGCAGGGCGCGCAGTTCAGCCTTGGTGTCGCCCACGCACGACAGGTGCGGGGCGGCCGGTACCTGTACTTCGCTTTCCAGCTGCAGCACGGTGTTCAGCGTACGGTCGCGGGTCGAACCACCGGCACCATAGGTGCAGGAGAAGAAGTCCGGGTTGCAGGCAGCCAGCTGGCGGGCTACACCCATCAGCTTTTCGTGACCGGCATCGGTCTTGGTCGGGAAGAACTCGAAACTGTAGCGGCGTTCTTGTGACATCAGGCGTTCCTCTGGCAGCAAGCGGCAAGCTGCAAGCTGCAAGCTGCAAGCGGCAAGCTTCAAGCTGCAAGTAAAAGCCAGATCGGTGATGGCCGGTCTGGCTGGTCATCGTTCAAGGTTTTAAAAGGCTGGAGCTACAAGCAGCAGCAACACGGTCTGCTTCTGCTTGCAACTTGCAACTTGCAACTTGCAACTTGCAACTTGCTGCTCGCTGCTCGCTGCTCGCTGCTCGCTGCTCGCTGCTAGCAGCTCCAACCCTGCCGCTTAGTAGCGGTAAGCGTGCGGCTTGAACGGGCCTTCGACGGTAACGCCGATGTAGTCGGCTTGCTGTTTGGTCAGCTGGGTGACCACGCCGCCGAAGCCGCGGACCATTTCCAGGGCCACTTCTTCGTCGAGCTTTTTCGGCAGCACTTCCACGGTCAGGCGCTCGGCCTTCTTCTCGGGCGACAGGTCGGCGAACTTCTGCTCGAACAGGAAGATCTGGGCCAGGACCTGGTTGGCGAACGAACCGTCCATGATGCGGCTTGGGTGGCCGGTGGCGTTGCCCAGGTTTACCAGGCGGCCTTCGGCCAGCAGGATCAGGTAGTCGTCGTTCTGCGGGTCGAAGCTGCCGGCACCGGTGCGGTGGATCTTGTGCACCTGCGGCTTGACCTCTTCCCAGGCCCAGTTCTTGCGCATGAAGGCCGTGTCGATCTCGTTGTCGAAGTGGCCGATGTTGCACACCACGGCACGCTTCTTCAGGGCCTTGAGCATGTTGGCATCGCAGACATTCACGTTGCCGGTGGTGGTCACGATCAGGTCGATCTTGCCCAGCAGGGCTTTATCGATGCTGGCTTCGCTGCCGTCGTTGATACCGTCGATGAACGGCGATACCACCTCGAAGCCGTCCATGCAGGCCTGCATGGCGCAGATCGGGTCGACTTCGGTGACCTTGACGATCATGCCTTCCTGGCGCAGCGACTGCGCCGAACCCTTGCCCACGTCGCCGTAGCCGATTACCAGCGCCTGCTTGCCCGACAGCAGGTGGTCGGTACCACGCTTGATGGCGTCGTTCAGGCTGTGACGGCAGCCATACTTGTTGTCGTTCTTGCTCTTGGTGACCGAGTCGTTGACGTTGATTGCCGGGACTTTCAGCTCGCCCTTGGCCAGCATGTCCAGCAGGCGGTGCACGCCAGTGGTGGTTTCTTCGGTCACGCCGTGCACGCGGTCCAGTACCTGCGGGTACTTCTTGTGCAGCAGTTCGGTCAGGTCGCCACCGTCGTCGAGGATCATGTTGGCGTCCCATGGCTGGCCATCCTTGAGGATGGTCTGCTCCAGGCACCACTCGTACTCTTCTTCGGTTTCACCTTTCCAGGCGAACACCGGGATACCGGCAGCGGCGATGGAGGCGGCGGCCTGGTCCTGGGTGGAGAAGATGTTGCAGGACGACCAGCGCACTTCGGCACCCAGGGCTACCAGGGTTTCGATCAGCACGGCGGTCTGGATGGTCATGTGGATGCAGCCCAGGATCTTCGCGCCCTTGAGCGGTTGCTCGGCCAGGTACTTGCGACGCAGGCCCATCAGCGCAGGCATTTCCGATTCGGCGATGATGGTTTCGCGACGGCCCCAGGCGGCCAGGGAGATGTCGGCGACTTTGAAATCGGTAAAACCAGCAGGCATGTTTGCAGCGCTCATGAGAGCCTCCATTCGTAGTGTGCGAATGGGCGCCGTTGTGCGTTAAGCGCCCGCGAGAGCGAGCAACGCCCCATCCGAGCCTGACAGGCCTAGCCTGCTGCAGCGCCCCTCGGACAGGTGGCGGGCATGGCACCGCTGTGGGCAACCATGTGAAGCGGCGCAGATTATAGCCGTGCCTGCCGGCTTGCCCAAGGTTTTCTGTCGATTAATCGCGACGATAGTCGATGTGCAATGGAGCGATCGCAGTTGCTCTGCCATCATGGGCGCACGTTAGCCAAGCAGGTCAGGAGTACTGATGAACTTTCACACCCGCAAGTGGGTTAAACCCGAAGACCTCAACCCCAATGGCACCCTGTTCGGTGGCAGCCTGTTGCGCTGGATCGACGAAGAGGCGGCGATCTACGCCATCGTGCAGCTGGGCAACCAGCGCGTGGTGACCAAGTACATGTCGGAAATCAATTTCGTCAGTGCCTCGCGCCAGGGCGACATCATCGAGCTGGGCATCACCGCGACGGAGTTCGGCCGCACCTCGATCACCCTCAAATGCGAGGTACGCAACAAGATCACCCGCAAGAGCATCCTGACCGTGGACAAGATGGTCTTCGTCAACCTGGGTGAAGACGGCTTGCCGGCGGCCCATGGGCGAACCGCGATCAAGTATGTGCAGGACCAGTTCCCGGATTCTGCCGTCGAGTGATCGTACGGGGCCGCAGAGCGGCCCCGGCATTCTCAAGGCTGGGCGCTGACCTTGCGCACCACCCGGCCGATGCTCAAGCCCTGCACCAGGATCGACGACAGCACCACGATGTAGGTAATCGACAGCAGCAGGTCGCGCTCATCGCCCAAGGGCAGCGACAGCGCCAGGGCCACCGAGACCCCGCCACGCAAGCCCCCCCAGGTCAGTACCCGCACCGTGCCTTTGGGCACCGGCCGCCAGCGCCGCAACATCACGATGGCCGGGGCCACGGTCAGCAACCGCGAAAGCAGCACCGCCAGCGCCAGCACGCCGCCAGCGGCCAGGTGCATCCAGTTGAACGGCAGCAGCAACAGCTCCAGGCCGATCAGGGCGAACAGCAGCGCATTGAGCATGTCATCGATCAGCTCCCAGAAACCGTCCATGTAGCGGCGGGTCATGTCGTTCATGGCCAGGTTGCGCCCCAGGTTGCCGATGATCAGGCCCGCCACCACCATGGCGATCGGCGCCGACACGTGCAGCTCGTAGCACATCGCCGAGCCGCCGATCACCAGTGCCAGGGTCAGCATGACCTCGACCTGGTACTGCTCCACGCTCTTGATCATGCGGTAGGTGGCGTAGCCGATCAGGCCGCCGAAGAGCACACCGCCAATGGCCTCGCGGGCGAACAGCACCGCCGTGTCGCTGATGCTTGGGGTTTCGCCCAGCTGGATGATGCCCAGCAACACGGTGAACACCACCACGGCGGTACCGTCGTTGAACAACGACTCGCCGACGATGGTGGTCTTCAAGGGTTTTGGCGCATTGGCCGTACGCAGCGCGCCGAGCACGGCAATCGGGTCGGTCGGTGAAATCAGTGCACCGAACAGCAGGCAGTAGATCAGCGGAACCTGCCAGCCGAACATGGCAAACACCCAATGCGACAGGTAGCCGATGACCACGGTGGCAATCAGCACGCCTACGGTCGCCAGTAGCCCAATCGGCCAGCGGTAGCTGCGCAGGTCGGTGAGGTTGACGTGCAGGGCGCCGGCAAACAGCAGAAATGCCAGCATCCAGTGCATCAGCAGGTCATTGAAATCGATCTGGTTCATCAGGCCTTCGACGCGCTCTTCCAGGCCAGGGAAGCCGATCAGGCTCAGGCCTTGCAGCATCAGGGAAAACAGCAGCGCCGTGACCATCACGCCGATGGCGGGCGGCAGGCCGATGAAACGGTAGTTCACATAGGTGAGGAGGGTGGTCAGGCAGATAAACGCGGCAACTAATTCAAGCATCCCGAATCCTGTAACAGTGGCTTCCAAGTCGTAACCCGAATGGCTCGGGCAGTTCTTTGATGACCTGGCGAGGGGGTCGGGACACAGCCTTTGACCGAATTCGTTGCGAACGTTCCCATTCTGGGGCCGGCGATTGGCCGCACAATGGCCCGCGAACGCTCTATATTCACAGCCACGAAAGCCATAAGGAAAACAAGACGTGCTGGCAACATCCTTGGTGCTGGTCGCTGCGCTGCTGCACGCGACCTGGAACACCCTGATCAAATTCAGCGGCGAGCGGCTGCTGGTCATTGCCAGCATGGACACCGTGGCCTTGGCCTTCGCCGTGCTGGCGCTGCCGTTCGTGCAACTGCCACCGGCCAGTATCTGGCCGTGGCTGCTGGCTTCGGCGCTGGCCGAGCAGCTGTACCGCTACCTGCTGATCCAGGCCTACCGGGTGGGTGACCTGGGCCTGGTCTACCCTCTGATGCGCGGGTTGTCGCCGCTGGTGGTGCTGGGCTTGACGCTTGCGTTTGCCGGGGAGTCGCTGAGCCAGCAGCAGATCATCGGGATCCTGCTGATTCCGTGCGGCATGGCCTGCCTACTGTGGCAGGGCGGCGGCGGTGACCGGCTGCCCTGGGCGATGCTACCGGTGGTGGCCCTGATCGGCCTGTGCATCGGGTGCTACACCTGGTTCGACGGGCAGGCCGTGCGCCTGTGGGGCAAGCCGTGGGATTACCTGGTGTGGCTGACCCTGCTCAGTGCCTGGCCATTCCCGCTACTGGCCAGTGTGGCGCGGCGTGCGCCCTTCGTAGCGTTCTGGCGCAGCCAGTGGCGCCTGGGGCTGGCGGTAGGGTTCTGTGTGCTGTTCAGCTACGCGCTGGTGCTGTGGGCCATGCACCTGGGCTCTGTGGCCGAGGCTGCGGCATTGCGGGAATTGAGCGTGGTGCTGGTGGTGTTACTGGGTATGCGCTACCTCAAAGAACCTTTTGGCGGCCCAAGACTCCTAGCTTGCGGGCTGGTGCTGGCCGGCATGCTGGTAATGAAGCTCTGACCTGAAGACTGAACAAGGAGTCCTGCCTATGACCGTCGCTTTGTGGTGCATCCTGATCGCGCTGTTCCTGCCGCCGCTGTGTGCCTTGATCGCCAAGGTCAGCAGTGGCCGCTTTGGCATGCGGGACAACCATGACCCGCGTGCCTTCCTCGATACGCTGTCCGGGCTGCCACGCCGCGCGCATGCTGCGCAGCAGAACAGCTACGAGGCATTTCCGGCGTTCGCCGCAGCCGTGCTGGTGGCAGACATTGTCGGCAATGCCGAGCAGGTGACCCAGGATGTGCTGGGGGTGATGTACATCACCAGCCGGCTGCTCTACATCATTTGCTACCTGGCCGACTGGGCTGCCTTGCGCTCGCTGGTATGGCTGGCCGGGCTGGCGATCATCGTGGCGTTCTTCGTGGTTTCCATCTGAAGGTCTGCGTGGGCCCTGTGGCGCGCCTGAAGCCGCCCTCGCAGGGCCCGTGCAACGTCAAGGAACCTTGGGCACCTCTGGCAGCGGCTGGCCCTTGGGCCAGAGCATCCAGATCTGCCCTTGCTGCTTCATGTTCCCCGCCAACTCGCCGGCCTCGGGCCCGGTACCCCAGAACAGGTCGGCACGCACTTCGCCAGCAATGGCGCCGCCCGTGTCCTGGGCGCCAACCGGGCGCACCACCGGCGAGCCGTCGGGGCGCGTGGTGGACAACCACAACAGGCTACCCAGAGGGATCACCTTGCGGTCGATGGCCACGCTGTAGCCTGCGGTCAGCGGTACGTTCAGCGAACCGCGCGGGCCCTCGTTGCTGTCCGGGCGGGTGCTGAAGAACACGTAGCTTGGGTTGCTGGCAAGCAACTCCGCGACGCGCTGGGGGTTCGCCTGGGCCCAGGCATGGATGGCGCCCATGCTCACCTCGTCCTTTTTCAACTGGCCCTGCTCGACCAGCCAGCGACCGATCGGCCGGTAGGGGTGGCCGTTCTGATCGGCATAGCCCAGGCGCAACTGGCGGCCATCTTCCAGCTGGATCCGGCCTGAGCCCTGGATCTGCAGGAACTGCAGGTCCATCGGGTCGCTCAGCCAGGCCAGCACGGGCGCTTTCACGCCGTCACGGTTGATCACCTCGGCGGTGTCGTAAGGCTTGAGCACCCGACCCTCGAGGCGGCCACGCAAGCGCTTGCCCTTGAGTTCGGGGTACACGCTGGCCAGGTCGACGACGATCATGTCCTCGGGCACGCCGTAAACTGCCACATGGTTGGTTTTCGATGGGCTCAGGCTGCCGGGGTAGACCGGTTCGTAGTAGCCGGTGATCAGGCCGTTGGCGTTGTTCTCGGCCGAGCGCAGGCCGTAGACCTCCAGGTTCTGCTCCAGGAAGGTGCGCACCTGCGCGGCACTGGCCTGGGCGCTACCCGCCGCTTCGCAGGTCGCGGCCCACACCGGGTCGCGCTTGAGTTTTTCGCAACCGCTGCGCCAGGCGTAGAACCCGGCCAGCAAGTCGTCGTCACTGACTGCGGGCAGGTCTTTCCAGGTGGCGGGGGCGTAGGTGGCTACCGCATGCGGCTCGGGCTTGGCGCTCTCGCCGCCATTGCAGCCAGCCAGCAGGGCCAGTACCGGGAATGTCCAGGCCAGGTGGCGCAGGGCAGATTTCATGTGTGCATTCCTGTGGTGGGCGAACATGAAGATTCGCCCCTGTTTTTTATGTGGCTATTGGTGTTTGGCTGCGGGGCAGCGATACTGGCCGCCCCTTTTCGCAGGCCGAAGTGAGCGTCATGTTGAAGCGATTGACCGTTGTAGTGCTGGCAGCAGTGGCCCTGGGTGCAGCCTTGAGTGGTTGCGAGCGGGTTGACCCCAACTCGCCGCTGGGCAAGCGCAAGGTCATCTTCAAGGACATGCTCAAGACCAGCGAAGACCTGGGCGGCATGTTGCGTGGCCGGTTGCCGTTCGACGGGGTGAAGTTTGCCGGCGGTGCACTGCAACTGGACAACCTCTCGCACCAGCCGTGGCAGCACTTCCCGCAGGTACGCGATGGCGGTGACAGCAGTGCCCGTGCCGAAGTGTGGGAGCGCCAGGCGCGCTTCCATGAGCTGGCCCGGCAGCTGGAAGGCGTGACCGGCGAACTGGTCGATGTGACCCGCACGCAGCCGCTGGACCCTGCGCAACTGAAAGCGCCGATGGACAAGGTCGAGGCGGCCTGCAAGGCCTGCCATAGCGAGTTCCGCAATCATTGATGGCTGTGCTGTTTGCACAAACCTGAGGCTTGCACATGCTTCTGTGGGCGCGGCACAAGGCCGCTCCCACAAAGACCGCACTTGCAAGTCAGATACCTCAGCGGTCGAGATCGTCTACTGCTTCCTGCAGCTCTTTGCGCGACTCGGCGAGTTTGTCCTTGCGCTTGTTGATCTTCTCGGCGTCGCCCTTTTTCTCGGCCTTCTTCAGGTCTTTTTCGCGCTGCGCCACTTCATGACGGGCGTCGAGCACCTTTTGCTCGCGTTCCTTGCGCAGGCTGGCGTCGGTGCAGTTGTCGACTCCGCGCAGCGCTGCTTCCAGGCCTGCGACCTGGTCGCTGTTGCCGTGGTCACGGGCAATCTTCAGCTGGTTCTCGATGGCGCTGCGCTTGGCGGCGCAGCCAGTCAGGCCGGCATCCGGCTGGGCGGCCTGGGCGGTGCCTGCGGCCGCCGCAAAGGTCGCGAGCAGGAAAAGGGTGGAAATACGTTTCATGAAAAGCCTCCTGGACGGGGCGGGGCAGCAAAAAATTAGGGTGAAATCCTGCCTTGGTTTTGTCCTTTTAGAAACCCTTGCCGGGTATTTCCGCTTGAATCTCAGGAATTTCCTACAGGCTAATTGGTAAAAAATCATTGCTTAAGGCGCTCAAAGCCTTCGATACCGTGCTCGCCCAACTGCGTTGCTATGGCTCGCACCTCGGCGGCTGCAAAAAAATCCACCAGTTGTCGTGCGCGCTTTTCGCCAATGCCGGGTAATGCCTGCCAAGTGTCAGCCGTGCGGGCCGCCAGTGCTTGCCAGTCGCCGGTAATCTGCATGCCATTGGGCAGGGGAGCGCCCAGCCCCCGCAGCCACTGGTCAAACGACCGGGTGCGGGCATTGTCGAAACTGCTGCGCAACTGGGCTGCCGTTCGCGCACTGATTCCTGCAACCTCGCTCAGGCGTGTGGCATCCAGTTGCAGCCAGTCAGTGAGCGAGGTTGCCAGCCCGGCTGCGACCAGCCGGCGCCAGGTGCCCGGCCCGGTGCGCGGCAGGGCCAGGCCGTGCTTGCCGCTCAGCCACGCCAGGCGGGCAATGAACTGTTCTTCACAGCCCACGCTGGCTTGCCAGCAGCTGTGGGCGTGATACTGGCCGGCTGCCGGTGCCGCTACCGGCACGCGCTCGACAGCGCGGTGTACCACCTGCTCCAGGCGCGGAATGGTCAGCCCGGCCAGGCTCACCGCCACCTGGTCCCCAGGGCGAACGTCCAGGCTGTGCCAGCGCGCCAGCGAACCCATGCTCACTTGCGTGACCCGTCGGTTGTCGAGGGTTACCGGCAGCAGGTGCAGCACGGGCGTGACCCGCCCGGTACGACCGACCCGAAAGCGCACGTCGCGAACCTCGGCCAATGCTTGCATGTACGGGTACTTCCAGGCGGCGAGCCAGTACGGTGCCTTGGCCTGCCACCGTTCAGCGGGTGGCCGGCTACCCTGGCGCAGCACCACCCCATCGCTGGCGAAGGGCAGGGCAGCGTGGTACCAGTGTTCACGCCACTGGGCCGCCTCATCCAGCGTATTGATGGCAACGCTGTAGCGCTGGCTGTCGGCAAAGCCCAGCTGTGCCAGCTGCGCGAGGCGTTCGGCCTGTTGCTCGGGGCCTTGCGGCCAGTCCCAGACGAACAGGCCCACCGCCTCGCCCTGTTCGCTGCTCAGGCGCTTGCGGGCGAGTAACCCGGCCACGGTATCGCGCGCCTTGGCGCCGCCCGCCTGGGCCTGAACATGCGCGTTCAAGCGCAGGTACAGCTCACCTTGCAACTGCAGGTCCATGGCCTGCGGCAGCTGGCGGGTGATGCTACCCAGCTGGGGGATGTGGCGGCTCCAGTCGTGCCCTTGGGCGCCGTTGCCCCGGCTGATCAGCTGCACCAGGCGGCCCTCTCGGTAAATGAGCGACACCGCCACACCATCGACCTTGGGCTGGACCCAGACATCGGCCTTGCCGGCCAGCCAGCGCTGCACGGCGTGGCGGTCGGGCAGCTTGTCGATGCCCGTGTGGGGGATGGGGTGGGGTACCGGGCCGCCCGCGTTGGCCAGGGGCGCAGGGCCACCGGCCAGGCCGAAGCACTGCTGCAACTGCGCGAGGCGTTGGCGGCTCTGGTCATAAAGCTCATCAGGTACCAAGGCAATGCCTTGGCGATGGTAGTGGTCGTCCCAGCTGCCAAGGGTTTTCCGCAATTGGGCAACCTCGCTGGCGACTTGCTGGGGGTTCCAGCCGGGGCATGAGCTGGCGTGCGCCAGTGGCGCGGCGAGCACCCCGAGCAGGGTGATGAACAGCATGAGCGGCATGGCCTGCATCCTTGCATGGCGGGTTGGCCCCTCAGCGTAGGCAAGCTGGCAGGCATTGCCGGTAAGCGATTGTGAGTCGATATGTCATGAAAAAGCCCCTGCCGATCGCTCGGCAGGGGCTTTCGTCCAGCGCTGCAGGAAAACTTACAGGCCAGCAGCGTCACGCAGCGACTGGGCGCGGTCGGTACGCTCCCAGGTGAAGGTGGTGAAGGTGTCGTCGCCGACAGTCTTCTGCTGCGGGGTACGGCCGAAGTGGCCGTAGGCAGCGGTTTCCTGGTACATCGGGTGCAGCAGGTCGAGCATGGTGGTGATCGCGTACGGGCGCAGGTCGAAGCACTCGCGCACCAGCTGGATGATCTTCTCGTCGGAGACCTTGCCGGTACCGAAGGTGTTGATCGAGATGGAGGTCGGCTGGGCCACGCCAATGGCGTACGACACCTGGATCTCGCAACGCTCGGCCAGGCCGGCGGCGACGATGTTCTTGGCCACGTAGCGGCCGGCGTAGGCGGCGGAGCGGTCGACCTTGGACGGGTCCTTGCCGGAGAACGCACCACCACCGTGACGCGCCATGCCGCCGTAGGAGTCGACGATGATCTTGCGGCCGGTCAGGCCGCAGTCGCCCACCGGGCCACCGATGATGAAGTTGCCGGTCGGGTTGATGTGGTACTGGGTACCTTTGTGCAGCAGTTCGGCAGGCAGGGTGTGCTTGACGATCAGCTCCATCACCGCTTCTTGCAGGTCTTTCTGCGAAACCTCAGGGTTGTGCTGGGTCGACAGTACCACTGCGTCGATGCCTGCGACCTTGCCGTTTTCATAGCGGCAGGTGACCTGCGACTTGGCATCCGGGCGCAGCCATGGCAGCAGGCCGGACTTGCGTGCTTCGGCCTGGCGCTCGACCAGGCGGTGCGAGAAGCAGATAGGCGCCGGCATCAGCACTTCGGTTTCGTTGCTGGCATAACCGAACATCAGGCCCTGGTCGCCGGCGCCCTGGTCTTCCGGCTTGGAGCGGTCGACGCCCTGGGCGATGTCTACCGACTGCTTGCCGATGATGTTCATCACGGCGCAGGTGGCGCCGTCGAAGCCGACGTCGGAGCTGTTGTAGCCGATATCGATGATGACTTTGCGCACCAGGTCTTCCAGGTCGACCCAGGCCGAGGTGGTGACCTCGCCGGCGATGATGGCGACACCGGTCTTGACCAGTGTTTCACACGCTACGCGGGCGTATTTGTCCTGGGCGATGATGGCATCGAGGACTGCGTCCGAAATCTGGTCGGCGATCTTGTCCGGATGCCCTTCGGACACGGACTCGGAGGTGAAAAGGGAGTATTCGCTCAACTCGAAGGTTCCTGAAATTTACCGATGGTGTATGTCGCCAGCCGTGCGCTGGAAGTGCCGGACCTGGATCTGGAAACCGTTGCGCAAGCCCACGTACAGGCTGTCCGCATGGGCCAGCCCGGCCGCGTTGGCCCAGCGGGCCAGGTCGTCCTGTTCAAAGCCAAGCCACAGGTCGCCGCAGGCTTCGCGGGCCCACCCCTGGTCATGGCTGCACAACTCGGTGACCAGCAGGCTGCCGCCTGCCTTCACCCGTTTGGCCAGCTGGCGCAAGGCCAGGGCCGGGTCGCTGAAATGGTGCAGTACCATGTTCAGCACAACGCAGTCGGCGGCCACATCCGTGGCACCCAGTGCATCGGCCAACTGCAGGGTCACATTGTCGAGCCCCTCGCGCTGGCACACCTGGCGCGCCAGTTCGAGCATGGTCGCGCTGTTGTCCAGTGCAGTGACGTGGGCAAAGCGCCGGGCCAGGTCGGGTAGAAAACCACCGTCGCCGGGGCCGACTTCCAGGGCACTGGCCGCCGGGTCGAAATGCAGCTTGTCGAGCAGCGCCAGCAGGCTCTCGCGGTACTGCGGCAGGCCGGCGATCAGGTCTTGCTGGGCGCGGAACTTTTCTTCCACGCGCAGGAAGAAGTCCTGGCTGGTGACCGCGCGGCGTTGCTGGACCTGCGCGATGCGCGCCTGCACATCGGCCGGCAGGGCCAGGGCATCCACCTCTTCCAGCAGCGCCGCGTGCAGCCGGCCACCCAGGCGCAGGCTGTCGGGCAGGGCGCGGCGGTAGAAGATGGCATTGCCTTCACGGCGGGTAGCGACCAGCTCTGCCTGGGCCAGCACCTTGAGGTGGTGGCTCATGCCCGACTGCCCGATGCCGAAGATCTGGGCCAGCTCCAGTACACCGAACGAGTCGTTGGCCAGGGCTCGCAGCACGTTCAGGCGCAAGGCGTCGCCACTGGCCTTGCACAGGGCGGCCAATGTTTCGCATTGCTCGGGGATCGATTGCACACGGAGGTTCATGGGCGGGCAGTCTAGTCAGGCATTGGTGCCCTAGCAAGGCCAATATCAAAAAGTTTTGATATTGGCGATGAGTTGCAGCCTTCAAACTGCACGCTACAGGCTCCAGAGCAGTCCGGCTCGTCCCCTGCTTCTTTCTTGAAGCTTAAAGCTGGCCGCTTGGCGCTTAAATGTTTGCCCCAAGCCCCCCAGTGGGCGAAAATGGTCGTCTTTTTCGTGACACCACCTCTACAAGCCCCCCAGGAGACCAGCGATGCCCAGCCGTCGTGAACGTGCCAACGCCATTCGCGCCCTCAGCATGGATGCCGTGCAAAAGGCTAATAGCGGCCACCCAGGTGCCCCCATGGGCATGGCGGATATCGCCGAAGTACTGTGGCGTGACTACCTGAAACACAACCCGAGCAACCCGCACTTCGCCGACCGCGACCGCTTCGTGCTGTCCAACGGCCACGGCTCGATGCTGATCTACTCGCTGCTGCACCTGACCGGCTACGACCTGTCGATCGACGACCTCAAGGCCTTCCGTCAGCTGCACAGCCGCACCCCGGGCCACCCGGAATACGGCTACACCCCGGGCGTGGAGACCACCACCGGCCCGCTCGGCCAGGGTATCGCCAACGCCGTGGGCTTCGCCCTGGCAGAAAAAGTGCTGGCTGCCCAGTTCAACCGTGACGGCCACACCATCGTCGACCACAACACTTATGTGTTCCTGGGCGATGGCTGCATGATGGAAGGCATCTCCCACGAAGTCGCCTCGCTGGCCGGCACCCTGGGCCTGAACAAGCTGGTCGCCTTCTACGACGACAACGGCATCTCCATCGACGGCGAAGTGCACGGCTGGTTCACCGACAACACCCCGGCGCGCTTCGAAGCCTACAACTGGCAGGTGATCCGCAATGTCGACGGCCATGACGCCGACGAGATCAAGACCGCCATCGAAACCGCCCGCAAGAGCGATCGCCCGACCCTGATCTGCTGCAAGACCACCATCGGTTTCGGTTCGCCGAACAAGCAGGGCAAGGAAGACTGCCACGGCGCACCGCTGGGCAACGACGAAATCGCCCTGACCCGCCAGGCCCTGAACTGGAACTACGGCCCGTTCGAAATCCCGGCCGACATCTATGCCGAGTGGGATGCCAAGGCTGCCGGTGCCCAGGTCGAAGCCGAGTGGAACCAGCGCTTCGACGCCTACGCCAAGGCTTACCCGGAGCTGGCTGCCGAGTTCAAGCGCCGTACCCGCGGCGAACTGCCGGCCGACTTCAGTGCCAAGGCCCAGGCCTACATCGAAGAAGTGGCTGCCAAGGGCGAAACCATCGCCAGCCGCAAGGCCAGCCAGAACGCCCTGAACGCCTTCGGCCCGCTGCTGCCCGAGTTCCTCGGCGGTTCGGCCGACCTGGCCGGCTCCAACCTGACCCTGTGGAAGGGCTGCAAGGGCGTCGAAGCCAATGACGCCAGCGGCAACTACGTGTTCTATGGCGTACGCGAGTTCGGCATGACCGCCATCATGAACGGTGTTGCCCTGCACGGCGGCCTGGTGCCTTACGGCGCGACCTTCCTGATGTTCATGGAATACGCCCGCAACGCCGTGCGCATGTCGGCGCTGATGAAGCAGCGCGTGATCCATGTGTATACCCACGACTCCATCGGCCTGGGCGAAGACGGCCCTACCCACCAGCCGATCGAGCAGCTGACCAGCCTGCGCAGCACGCCGAACCTGGACACCTGGCGCCCGGCTGACGCCGTTGAATCCGCTGTGTCCTGGAAAAACGCCCTGGAGCGCAAGGACGGCCCTTCGGCGCTGATCTTCTCGCGCCAGAACCTGCAGCACCAGGCGCGCAGCGCGCAGCAGATCGCCGACATCAGCCGTGGTGGCTATGTGCTCAAGGACTGTGCAGGCGAGCCTGAGCTGATCCTGATCGCCACCGGTTCGGAAGTGGGCCTGGCGGTTCAGGCCTTCGACAAGCTGACCGAGCAGGGCCGCAAGGTGCGCGTGGTTTCCATGCCGTGCACCAGCGTGTTCGATGCCCAGGATGCAGCCTACAAGCAGTCCGTGCTGCCGCTGGAAGTGGGCGCGCGCATCGCCATCGAAGCCGCCCACGCCGACTTCTGGTACAAGTACGTCGGCCTGGAAGGCCGCGTGATCGGCATGACCACCTACGGTGAGTCGGCGCCGGCTTCGGCCCTGTTCGAGGAGTTCGGCTTCACCCTGGAGAACATCCTCGGTACTGCCGAAGAGCTGCTGGAAGACTGATGTAACCCGGGAGGGCAGTGACGCCCTTCAGGTCGTGCAAGGGGAGGGCTTTGCCCTCCATCGCGACACAAGGCCGCTCCTACAGGGTACTGCGCATGCCGCACCCTGTAGGAGCGGCCTTGCGTCGCGATGGGCCGCCACGCGGCCCCAACCGCCATCATGCGTTAGCGAGCCAACGAATGCCCCACCTGCGTCCCTACAAAGTTGCACTCAACGGTTATGGCCGTATCGGCCGCTGTGTCCTGCGCGCGCTGTTCGAGCGGGGGGCGAAGGCCGGTTTCGAGATCGTTGCGCTGAATGACCTGGCCGACCAGGCCAGCCTGGAGTACCTGACTCGCTTCGACTCCACCCATGGCCGCTTCCCTGGCCAGGTGAAGGTCGACGGCGACTGCCTGCACATCAATGGCGACTGCGTGAAAGTCATGCGCAGCGCCACCCCCGAAGGCATCGATTGGGCTGCCCTGGGTATCGACCTGGTGCTGGAGTGCTCCGGTGCCTACAACACCCGCGCCGACGGCCAGCGCTTCCTCGATGCCGGTGCCCCGCGCGTGCTGTTCTCCCAGCCCATGGCCAGCGAGGCCGATGTCGATGCCACCGTGGTGTATGGCATCAACCAGGCTTGCCTGACCGGCCAGGAGCGGCTGGTTTCCAATGCCTCCTGCACCACCAACTGCGGCGTGCCCCTGTTGCGTGTGCTGGACCAGGCGTTCGGCATCGAGTACGTGCAGATCACCACCATCCACTCGGCGATGAACGACCAGCCGGTGATCGACGCCTATCACCACGAAGACTTGCGCCGCACCCGTTCGGCCTTCCAGTCGGTGATACCGGTGTCCACTGGTCTGGCGCGCGGTATCGAGCGCCTGCTTCCGGAACTTGCCGGGCGAATCCAGGCCAAAGCGGTACGCGTGCCGACCGTCAACGTGTCTTGCCTGGACATCACCCTGCAGACCGCCCGCGACACCAGTGCCGCCGAGGTCAACCGGGTGCTGCGCGAGGCCGCGCTGGCCGGCCCGCTGAAAGGCTTGCTGGCCTACACCGAGCTGCCGCATGCCAGCTGTGATTTCAACCATGACCCGCATTCGGCGATCGTCGATGCCAGCCAGACGCGTGTTGCCGGGCCCCGCCTGGTCAACCTGCTGGCCTGGTTCGATAACGAATGGGGGTTCGCCAACCGTATGCTCGACGTTGCCGAACACTATCTGCACGTCGTTCACCCAACCCGCAATAAACAGCCCTGAAGGACTGCATTCATGACCGTGTTGAAGATGACCGACCTCGACCTGCAAGGTAAGCGCGTACTGATCCGCGAAGACCTCAACGTGCCTGTGAAGGACGGTGTGGTAACCAGCGACGCGCGCATCCTGGCAGCGCTGCCGACCATCAAGCTGGCCCTGGAGAAGGGCGCGGCGGTAATGGTCTGCTCGCACCTGGGCCGCCCGACCGAAGGCGAGTTCTCTGCCGAAAACAGCCTCAAGCCGGTTGCCGAGTACCTGAGCAAGGCCCTGGGCCGCGAGGTGCCGCTGGTTGCCGATTACCTGGGCGGCGTCGCGGTGCAGGCCGGTGAGCTGGTGCTGTTCGAGAACGTGCGCTTCAACAAGGGCGAGAAGAAGAACGCCGACGAGCTGGCCCAGCAGTACGCTGCGCTGTGCGACGTGTTTGTCATGGACGCGTTCGGCACCGCGCACCGCGCCGAGGGCTCGACCCACGGTGTGGCCAAGTTCGCCAAGGTTGCAGCTGCAGGCCCCCTGCTGGCTGCCGAGCTGGATGCCCTGGGCAAAGCCCTGAAAGCGCCGGCCAAGCCGATGGCGGCCATCGTCGCCGGCTCCAAGGTTTCCACCAAGCTGGACGTGCTGAACAGCCTGAGCGCGGTCTGCGACCAGCTGATCGTCGGTGGTGGCATTGCCAATACCTTCCTGGCCGCTGCCGGCCACCCTGTCGGCAAGTCGCTGTACGAGCCGGACCTGGTCGACACGGCCAAGGCCATCGCTGCCAAGGTCAATGTGCCGCTGCCGGTTGACGTGGTGGTCGCCAAGGCGTTCGCCGAAGATGCCGAAGCCACCGTCAAGGCCATCGCCGATGTTGCTGCCGACGACATGATCCTAGACATCGGCCCGCAAACCGCAGCCCAGTTCGCCGAGTTGCTGAAGTCGTCGAAGACCATCCTGTGGAACGGCCCGGTCGGCGTGTTCGAGTTCGACCAGTTCGGCAAGGGTACCCAGGTGCTGGCCAAGGCCATCGCCGACAGCGACGCGTTCTCCATCGCCGGTGGCGGTGACACCCTGGCGGCCATCGACAAATATGGCGTTAGCAAGGAAATCTCCTACATTTCTACCGGTGGCGGCGCGTTCCTCGAGTTCGTCGAGGGCAAGGTCCTGCCAGCCGTGGCAATTCTGGAAGAGCGGGCCAAGGCCTGATGACTTCGGCGCCTGGCAAAGGGAGTGGCCTGATGGTCAAGCAATTGCCTGTGATGCTGCTGGCGGGTCTGCTGAGCGCGTGCTCCGGCAGCCCGGCTTCGCCTGACGACCCGGCGCAGCCGCCCAAGGGCGGCTGCTACCAGTCCGAGTGGCAGGCCGAGACCGTGCCGGTGATCAGCAAGCGTGTGGGCCCGGAAGGCCTGGAAAAGTACGACGAAGACCACCAGCGCAAGGCGCCGGGTTGCCCTTGATCGGGTAACTGGCAACCTGAAGGCTGATTTGTGGTCTTGGAAAGGGGCCGCTGTGCGCCCTTCGCGGGCAAGCCCGCGAAGGGCTGCAAAGCAGCCCCAAATCGAGGAAACTGAATGAAAGCGCTTTTGGCCGTGACGGTCCTGGCGACACTGGCAGGCTGCTCACTGCTGCAGCCGGCGCAACCCGCCCCGGCAGACAACTGGACCCGCTGGGTCTGCGATACCCAGGCCGAGGTGCTGTGGCGCTTCGCCGATGCCCAGCGTAACCAGGTCGACGTGCGCCTGGGCGGTGGTGACCAGGTTTACCGGCTCAAGGCCGAACCAGGTGCTTCGGGCGCGCTGTACAGCGATGGCATGCTGGCCTTCCACACCAAGGGCGAAGAAGGCCTGGTGTACTGGGTGGCAACCAACGATCTGATTGGGCGGGGCTGCAAGGCACCGTGACTGGCCGGGCCGCAATGGCGGCCCACACTACTTGAACAGCAACCGCCCCTGCGGCAGGCTTGCACGAAACATACGACGCTTGTCGGGAGAGAGATACACAATGGCACTCATTAGCATGCGCCAGATGCTGGACCACGCCGCCGAGTTCGGTTACGGCGTACCAGCTTTCAACGTCAACAACCTCGAGCAGATGCGCGCCATCATGGAAGCGGCCGACAAGACCGACTCCCCGGTGATCGTGCAGGCCTCGGCCGGTGCCCGCAAATACGCCGGCGCCCCGTTCCTGCGCCACCTGATCCTGGCTGCCATCGAAGAATTCCCGCACATTCCGGTGTGCATGCACCAGGACCATGGCACCAGCCCTGATGTCTGCCAGCGCTCGATCCAGCTGGGCTTCAGCTCGGTCATGATGGACGGCTCGCTGGGCGAAGACGGCAAGACCCCGACCGACTACGAATACAACGTGCGTGTCACCCAGCAGACCGTGGCCATGGCGCACGCCTGTGGCGTTTCGGTAGAAGGCGAGCTGGGCTGCCTGGGTTCGCTGGAAACCGGCATGGCCGGTGAAGAAGACGGTATCGGTGCCGAAGGTGTTCTGGACCACAGCCAGATGCTGACCGACCCGGAAGAAGCCGCTGATTTCGTCAAGAAGACCCAGGTCGATGCATTGGCCATCGCCATTGGTACCAGCCACGGTGCCTACAAGTTCACCAAGCCGCCAACCGGTGACATCCTGGCCATCGAGCGTATCAAGGAAATCCACAAGCGCATCCCCAATACCCACTTGGTGATGCACGGCTCCTCGTCGGTACCGCAGGAGTGGCTGGCGATCATCAACCAGTACGGTGGCGAGATCAAGGAAACCTACGGCGTACCGGTTGAAGAAATCGTCGAAGGCATCAAGTACGGCGTGCGCAAGGTCAACATCGACACCGACCTGCGCCTGGCTTCCACCGGTGCCATGCGCCGCCACATGGCCATGCACCCGAGCGAGTTCGACCCTCGCAAGTTCTTCGCTGAAACCGTGAAGGCCATGCGTGATGTGTGCATCGCCCGTTACGAAGCGTTTGGCACTGCAGGCAATGCCTCGAAGATCAAGCCGATCTCCCTGGAAGGCATGTTCCAGCGCTATGCCAAAGGCGAGCTGGCGGCCAAGGTCAACTGATCGAACCGTTGAGCGTTATAGAAAGACCCGCAGAAATGCGGGTTTTTTTTGCTTGGCATTCAGGCCTTGGGAGCGATTTGGCGGCCCCCGGCATCAGGCTCACAGTCATGTTGCAAAGCTACCGTTAGTCGACTAATTTCTTCGTCCATGGCTTATTGCCATGCCTTGCATTGCGTCTTTCGTAGCCACGGCTAGAGTTAAGCTCGGAGCCAATAGCAAGTCGTAGTTGGACATACAAGAGAAGCAGCATGGATGGCGCTTACCCTCAGCCACTGGATGGCAGTTCGGTTCTTCTGGTGGTAGACGATTACCCCGAAAACCTCATCAGCATGCGGGCTTTGCTGGCCCGGCAAGATTGGCAGGTGTTAACAGCCGGTTCGGGGATGGAAGCCCTCAGCACCTTGCTGGAGCATGATGTCGACCTGGTCCTGCTGGACGTGCAAATGCCGGAGATGGACGGCTTTGAAGTTGCCCGGCTGATGCGCGGCAGCCAACGTACGCGGCTGACACCGATCATTTTCCTGACCGCGAACGAACAGTCCGAAGCGGCCGTGCTCAAAGGCTACGCCAGCGGCGCCGTGGACTACATGTTCAAACCGTTCGACCCCAAGGTTCTCAAGCCCAAAGTCCAGGCCTTGCTCGACCAGCAGCGCAACCGGCGCATGCTGCAGCGCCTGACCCGGGAGCTGGAAGCCGCCAGGGCGTTCAATGGGTCGATTCTGGAGAACGCCGCCGAAGGCATTCTGGTGGTGGACGCACAGGGCGTGATCAGCTTTGCCAACCCGGCCATTTCCCGCTTGCTGGCGGCCCCCGTGCAGCACATTCAGGGCGCCCAACTGCTCGACCTGGTGCAGCTTCCCGCTGCCTGCCCATGGCTTGAATCGGAGTTCTACCGTGCTTACCTGGGGCAAGAAATCTACCGCGTGCACGACGCGCAACTGCGCACGCTGGCCGGCGAGCTTGTTCCGGTGGCATTGTCGTGCGCGCCGTTGCCAGCCGACCAGCAGGCCATGGTGGTGACCGTGCTGGACATGTCGGCAGTGCGCAACCTGCACCAGCAACTGGAGTACCAGGCCGTTACCGACCCGCTGACCGGCCTGCTGAACCGCCGCGGTTTCTACCAGGCGGCCGAGGGCGCTCTGTTGCGCAACGAGCGCTCGGACAAGGCCCAGGCGCTGATGTACATGGACCTGGACGGCTTCAAGCGCATCAACGACACCCTTGGCCATGACGCCGGTGACCGCGTGCTGCGCTGGGTCGCCGAGCAACTCAAGGACTGCCTGGGCAGCGAGGCCTTGCTGGCGCGCATGGGCGGCGATGAATTCACCGCGCTGTTCGACAGCCTGCCTTACCCGGAGCAGGCTGGGCGTTATGCCGAGCGGCTGCTGGAGCGGGTGTCCATCCGCCATGAAGTGGACGGCCTGGATGTGTGCCTTGGGGTGAGCATCGGCATTGCCACCTATCCGGAATGCGGTGCCAATGTCGAAGGCCTGCTGCGCGCAGCCGATGCGGCGATGTATGCCGCCAAGCAGGCCGGGCGCCAGCAGTACCGCTTTTACGACCAGGAACTCAACGGGCGGGCGCGTTCGCGGCTGATGCTTGAAGACAGCGTGCGCACGGCCATCGAGCAACAGGACTTCACCCTGGTGTACCAGCCGCAAGTCAGCTTCATCGATGGCCGCCTGCGGGGTTTCGAGGCCTTGTTGCGCTGGCAGCACCCGAGCGTCGGCGATGTGCCGCCAGGCCTGTTCATTCCTCTGCTCGAGGAAGCCCGGCTGATCAACCGGCTGGCCAGCTGGATCTACCGCCAGGGCGCGGCCCAACGCCATGCCTGGTACCAGCACTTTCCCGCAGACCTGGTGCTGGGCATCAGCCTGAGCCGTGCGCAGTTTGTCATGCCCGGGCTGGTCGAAGAACTGCAGCGGGTGATCCATTTTTACCAGTTGGACCCGGCGCAACTGGAGGTCGAGGTTGCAGAGACCTCGCTGATGTACAACATCGATGCGGCGGTGAAACAGATCCATCGCCTGCGCGAGCTGGGCGTACGGGTGGCGCTGGATGACTTTGGCGCCGGCGACTGTTCACTGCGCATGCTGCGGGACCTGCCGATCGATACCCTGAAGCTGGATCGCCACCTGGTGGCACGCTTGCCTGATACGGCAGTGGATACCGCCTTGGTGCGCAGTGTCATCAGCTTGTGCGCCGACTACGGCATCACGGTCATTGCCGAGGGCGTGGAAACCCCGGCCCAGGCAGCCTGGCTCAAGGCCAATGGTTGCGAGTATGTGCAGGGGTTCCTGGTGGCCCACCCCATGACCGCCTCGGACGCTACCCGCTTCCCGGTGATTTTCTCCTGGCCAGCGCCATGATTGGCTAGAATCGGCATTCGTTACGCCGAATGCACTGCCATGACCGTATTACGTTACCTGCAAGCCTACCCGCCGCACCTGCAAGAGCAGGTGCGCAAGATGATCGACAGCGACCGCCTGGGCGAGTACCTGCAGCGCCGCTACCCCGGGCGCCATGATGTGCAAAGCGACAAGGCGCTGTACGGCTATGCCCAGGAGCTGCGCCAGCAGTACCTGCGTAGTGCGCCGGGCCTGGACAAGGTGTTGTTCGATAGCCGGCTTGACCTGACCCACCGCGCGCTCGGCCTGAACACCGCGGTGTCGCGGGTGCAGGGCGGCAAGCTCAAGGCCAAGAAGGAAATCCGTATCGCCTCGCTGTTCAAGGAGGCCGCACCGCAGTTCTTGCGCATGATCGTGGTGCATGAGCTGGCGCACTTGCGCGAGCGCGACCACAACAAGGCCTTTTACCAGCTCTGCCAGCACATGGAACCCGATTATCACCAACTGGAATTCGACCTGCGCGTCTACCTGACCTACCGGGAACTGCCGGGCAACCTCTGAGGAACATGCAGCATGGATGTGAGCAAGACCAAGAGCAGCTTCTACCGGCGCCTGTACGTAGCCTGGCTGATCGACAGCCGCACCGCGACCAGCGTGCCGGCCCTGGTGGAAGCCACGGGTATGCCGCGGCGCACCGCCCAGGACACCATCGCCGCGCTGGCCGACCTGGACATCGTTTGCGAGTTCGAGCAACAGGAAGGCGCGCGCAACCACGCCGGGCATTACCGTATTCGTGACTGGGGCGCGGTCGACAAACAGTGGATCAGCCAGCATCTGCGGCAGGTCCGCGACGTGCTGGGTTACCCTTGAGGCCAAAAATAGAGGCAAAATGACACTAATGGCCGCTGCCCCCGGCAGTGCGGTTGTGTAACCTCACCCGCAGTGTGTGCCCTCCATGGCAAAAGGACGTAAGCATGCGGCCACTGCTTTGTGCGCTGGGAGTACTGGCAATCTTGCTGGCAACACCTGCCCTGGGCCAGGGCAAGCTGCGCCTGGTGGCGGATAAATGGCCCCCGTTCACCGATGTAGACCTGCCGGGCGGTGGCTTGGCGACCAGCATCGTCACCACGGCGCTGGCCCGTGCCGGCTACGCCAGCAGCTATGAGGAGGCGCCCTGGGCGCGGGCGCTGCAGGGCGTTGCGCAAGGGCGCTACGACGTGTTGATCGATGCCTGGTACAACGAGGCGCGCGCCAGCATCGGGCAGTTCTCCACGCCATACCTGACCAACCGTATCCGCTTGCTGCAGCGAAAAGGCCAGGCGATACGCTACCGGCAACAGTCGGACCTTTACCCCTACACCATCGCTGTCGTGCGTGATTACGCCTATTCCCCTGGGTTCGACGGCGATCCGCGCCTGCACAAGGTGGCGGTGCGCACCTTTTCCTCGGCACTGCGCATGGTCGCAGCAGGGCGAGTAGACCTGGCGGTGGAAGACGAGTACGTTGCCCGCTACAACCTGCAGCGTGAACCGCAGCAGGTGCGTGACGAGGTGGTGCTGGTTGAGCCGCCGCTGGGGGAGAACACCCTGCATATCCTGGTCAGCCTGAAGCACCCGGAGCGTGCGCGGATTGTCGAGCGGTTCGAGCAGGCGATCGCAGCGATGAGGGCCGATGGCAGCTATGCCCGGCTGCTGCGCCAGCATGGCTTTTGAGCTTGGGTGGCGTTACCGGCCTCTTCGTGGGTAAAGGCCGGGTCAGGCCTCAGCCCGGGTTGCCTTCCTTGATCAGGTGCGCGGCCAAGGTCCGCAATGGCCCCAACTGCCGGCAGATCAGCGCCAGTTGTGTCTGCACCAGCCGTTGATGTTCATCCAGCTCATCCGGCATCTGCTCCAGGGCGTTGGCCAGCGCTTCTTCGGCATCGCTGTGAATGGCCACGGGCAGCCGCGCTGCCAGGCCGTTGGCGATTTCGTCCAGGCTGCTGGCCAGGCTTTGCCCGGCACCTTCGATCAACTGTTCCTGGGCCTGGGCCGGCAATGCCGTATCGCGGTGCGCGCCCAGCCCCGAGAGGTAGCTGAGCAGGGTGTGCGACAGCACCAGGAACCGGAAGCCGACATCGGCCTCCTTACGGAAATGCCCCGGCTCCATCAGCATGTTGGCCAGGGTGGTGGACAGCGCCGCGTCGGCGTTGTGGGCATTGCGCCGGGCCAGGCGGTAGGCCAGGTCGTCGCGCTTGCCGTGGGCATACTGCTGCATGATCTGGCGCAAGTACACGCTGGCACAGGCCAGGGTATTGGCCAGCGCCTTGTTCAGGCGCCGCCCCTGCCAGTCAGGCAGGAACAGGAACACCGCAAGGATGGCAATCAGGCTGCCCACCAGGGTATCGAACAGGCGCGGCAGGAACAGGCCGTAGCCGTCGCCGATCTGGTTGAAGCAGAACAGTACCATCAGCGTGATCGCGGCCGTGGCCAGGGTGTAGCGGGTCGTGCGGTTGACGAAGAACACCACCCCCGCAACTACGGCGAACAGCGACTGGATGAGCGGGTTGGGGAACAGGTCGAACAAGGCCCAGCCGACGGTCAGGCCAATGGCCGTGCCGAAAATGCGCTGCACCAGCTTGCGCCGGGTCGCACCGTAGTTGGGCTGGCAGACGAACAGGGTGGTGAGGATGATCCAGTAGCCCTGGGTGGGGTGGATCAGGTGCACCATGCCGTAGCCGATCGACAGCGCCAAGGGCAGGCGCAAGGCATGCCGGAACAGCAGCGACGTGGGTGTCAGCTGGGTACGTAGGCGCGTCCACACGTCTTTGAGCGAGCGTGGCGAGCGGTCGAGCAGGCTGCTGTCACTGGCGTCGGCCAGGCTGTCGGGGTTGCTCGCGGCACTGAGCAGGCGGTCGAGCGTGGCCAGGTTGGCGGCCAGGGCCCGCAGCGAGCGCAACAGGCCGCGCCAGGCCGGGTTGTTTTGCAGGCGCAGGTGCTCCAGCGCAGCGTTGAGGTCTTCGAGGGCCTCGGGATAACCGCTGGCCAGCACGAAAGGCTGGCGCAGGCGGATCGAACGGGCCAGCTCCTGGCAGGACGAGCCCTGTTTGCGCAGCAGGCGCTGGCAGCGGAACATCACGTCACTGTGGAAGAACGTTTCGGTCAGGGCGTTGTAGGGGTAATGCGAGGCACTGACCCGCTCGTGGATGTCCTGGGCCAGGAAATACAGCTTCAGGTAGCGGCTGACCTTGGAGTTTGGCTGGCTGTTGCCGACCCGGTGCAGGATGATTTCCTTGGCCGCGTTCAGGGCTGCCACCACCTTGCCATTCTGCTGGGCCAGGGCCAGGCGTGTGGCCTCGACGTCGAGGGTGCGCACCGGCTCGAACAGGCTGGCCTTGAGTTTCAGGTAGCTGCCCAGCTCGAAGAACAGCTTGGCCAGGCTCTGCTGGACCGGCTGGTTGGAGAACAGCGCCTGCCACAATACCGATAACAGCCCGTACCAGGCCGCGCCCGCCACCAGCAGCATGGGCTCGTGCCAGAAATCCGTGACCTGGCCGCCGCGCTGGTCTACGCCGATCATGGTGTACACCGCGGTGATCAGGGTTGCCGAGGCAATGGCCCCGTAGCGCTCGCCCAGTGCGCCGAGCATGGTCAGGCTAAACGCTGCCAGGGCCAGGGCGATGGCGAAGAACCAGGGGTAGGGGAACAGCAGTTCGACCGCCAGCGCAGCAATGGCGAAACACACCAGGGTGACGACCAGGGCGCTGAGGCGGCCCTGCCAGCTGTCGTCGGTTTCGGCCAGGGCGCTGGCGATGATGCCGAGGAACAGCGGGATCAGCAGGGCCATCTCGTTCTGGTACCAGCACAGGGCCAGGCTGCCGGTGAGGGCGATGGTGACCCGGATGCTATAGCTGAACTTGTCTTGGCCCCACAGGCGACGCAGTGACTGACGGAACGAGCTCGATGACATGTTGGCCTGCTAGGCAGTGATCAGAGGAATACCTTTCAGAACCGGTTACTGGGGCCGCTTTGCGGCCCTTCGCGGGCGCGCCCGCTCCCACAGGTACTGCACAAAACCCCGTGGGAGCGGGCATGCCCGCGAAGGGGCGCGAAGCGGCCCAGATTCCGGCGCTGGGCACGGGCCAGCAAGAAGCGTTCCGTGCTGCTGAATGGATTCTACTCTACACGAACTGCGCTGCGGCGTTGGCCGATGCCCAGGCCCACTGGAAATTGAAACCACCCAGGTGGCCGGTGACATCCAGCACTTCGCCAATAAAGTACAGCCCGGGGCTTTTCAGCGACTCCATGGTCTTGGACGACACTTCGCGGGTATCCACGCCGCCCAGGGTCACTTCGGCGGTGCGGTAGCCCTCGGTGCCCGCAGGCACCACCTGCCAGTTGGCCAGCTTCTCGGCAATCTGCGCCAGTTCTGCGGGGGTGTACTGCTTCATGGGACGGGACTCGAACCACTGCTCGGCCAGCAGGTTGGCCAGCTTGCGGGTGAACACTTCGCCCAGCACGGTCTTCAGTTCGGCATTGGCGCGCTCGGTTTGCATCTGCTGCAGCCAGGTGAGTGCATCGCGGTCGGGCAACAGGTTGATCTCGACAGTGTCACCGGCTTCCCAGAACGACGAGATCTGCAGGATTGCCGGGCCACTCAGGCCACGGTGGGTGAACAGCAGGTTTTCGCGGAAGCTGGTGCCGTTGCAGGTGGCCGTGCAATCAAGCGAAGTGCCGGACAGCTCGCTGCACAAGGCCTTGAGTTGTGGCTCGGTGATGGTGAACGGCACCAGCCCGGCGCGGGTCGGCAGCAGGGTGTGGCCAAACTGGCGCGCGACCTGGTAGCCGAACCCGGTGGCGCCCAGGGTCGGGATCGACAGGCCACCGGTGGCGATCACCAGTGACTGGCAGGCGAACTGCCCGCCGCTGGTCTGCAGCAGGTAGCCGCTTTCGGTTCTTTCGATCTGTTCGATGCTGGTGTGCATGCGGATTTCGGCACCGGCCTCGTCGCATTCGGCCAGCAGCATGTCGAGGATGTCGCTGGCCTTGTTGTCGCAGAACAACTGGCCGAGCTTCTTCTCGTGGTACGCCACGCCGTGCTTGCACACCAGCTCGATGAAGTCCCATTGCGTGTAGCGGGCCAGCGCGGATTTGCAGAAATGGGCGTTGTGCGAGAGGAAGTTGGCCGGTTCGGTGTACATATTGGTGAAGTTGCAGCGCCCGCCGCCAGACATGAGGATCTTCTTGCCTGGCTTGTTGGCGTGGTCGAGCAACAGTACCCGGCGGCCGCGGCGGGCGCTGAGCTGGGCGCACATCAGGCCGGCGGCGCCGGCGCCGAGGATGATCACGTCGGTGGAGTGCACGGTGTTACCTCATGGATAGCCGGGGCCGCTGTGCGGCCCATCGCAGGCAAGCCAGCTCCCACAGGGACTGCACAAGCCTGAAGGCCTGTGGTGACCCTGTGGGCGCTGGCGTGCCTGCGATGGGCTGCAAAGCAGCCCCAAAAATGTCAGACGATGCGGACTTTCAGGGATCGGCCCTTGATCTTGCCGCTGTTCAAGCGCTGCATGGCCTGCTTGGCGAGCGCCCGCTCCACCGCCACAAACGCCTGGAAGTCGAAGATCGCGATCTTGCCCACCTGTTTGCCCGGGATCCCGGCATCACCGGTCAACGCCCCGAGAATGTCGCCAGGGCGCAGCTTGTCCTTGCGCCCGGCGGCGATGCACAGGGTGCTCATCACCGGCAGCAGCGGCTCGCCGCCCTTGTTCTTCAGGCTGTCGAGCTGGTCCCAGCGCAGCGGGCTCTTCTGCAGTTGCTCGATGGCCTGGGCGCGGTGGCCTTCTGCCGGGGCAACCAGGCTCACCGCCAGGCCCTTCTCGCCAGCGCGGCCAGTACGGCCCACGCGGTGCACGTGGATTTCCGCATCGCGCGCCAGCTCGACGTTGATGACCATGTCCAGGCCATCGATGTCCAGGCCGCGCGCGGCCACGTCGGTGGCCACCAGCACCGAGCTGCTGCGGTTGGCGAACATGGTCAGAACCTGGTCGCGGTCGCGCTGCTCCAGGTCGCCGTGCAGCGCCTGGGCGACGATACCCTTGGCGGTCAGGTGCGCAACCACGTCTTCGCACTGCTGCTTGGTGAAGCAGAACGCCACGCATGACTGCGGGCGATAGTGGCCCAGCACGCGGGTCACGGCTTCCAGGCGCTGCTCTGGGTCGATCTCGATGAAGCGCTGCTCGATCTGGTTGTCGGTGTGCAGGCTCTCGACTTTCACTTGCTGCGGGTTACGCATGAAGTCGGCGGCCAGTTGCTTGATGCCGGCCGGGTAGGTGGCCGAGAACAGCAGGGTCTGGCGGCGCGATGGGGTTTTGCCGATGATGCTGGCAATGGCATCGAAAAAGCCCATGTCGAGCATCCGGTCGGCTTCGTCGAGCACCAGGGTGTTCAGGCCATCGAGTACCAGTGTGCCTTTGTCCAGGTGCTGCTGGATGCGCCCAGGCGTACCGACGATGATGTGCGCACCGTGTTCCAGCGAGGCGATCTGCGGGCCCAGCGAGACACCACCGCACAGGGTCAGGATCTTGATGTTGTCCTCGGCGCGGGCCAGGCGGCGCAGTTCCTTGGCGACCTGGTCGGCCAGTTCGCGGGTCGGGCACAGCACCAGGGCCTGGCAGCCGAAGTAACGCGGGTTGATCGGGTTCAGCAGGCCGATGCCGAAGGCGGCGGTCTTGCCGCTGCCGGTCTTGGCCTGGGCAATCAGGTCCTGGCCCTTGAGGATGACCGGCAGGCTCTGGGCCTGGATCGGTGTCATCGCGGCATAGCCGAGGGCGTCCAGGTTGGCCAGCATGGCAGTGGACAGCGGCAAGGTGGCAAAGGCGGTGGATTCGGTGGTCACGAGGCGGGCCTGCGGTGCGAAGCTAAAAATGCCGCATAGTCTACCAGCCTCGTGGCCATTCGCCCTAAGACTCCATGTGGTGTTCCGGACGACGGGCACGCCTTCCGTCCGTCGGTGCCAGCTGCAGGAAGATCGCCGCCGCCAGCATGGCCATCACGCCGATGGTGACGAAGGTCAGCTGGAAGGCGCCCAATGTGGTGTCCACACCTTCGGCACTGCCGGCGGCGGTGAAGCCGCCAAGCAGGGCGCCGGCGCAGGCCACGCCCAGGCTCAGCGCCAGCTGCGCGACCACCGATAGCAGGCTGTTGCCGCTGCTGGCGCTGGCATCGTCGAGGTCGATCAGGGTTACCGTGTTCATTGCCGTGAACTGCATCGAGTTGACCGCGCCCAGCAGCCCCAGCTGGATCAGCAGCACGGCATAGGACGTCTGCTCGTCAACCAGCCCAAGGCTGGCCAGCAGCAGGCCCAGCAGCAAGGTATTGCTGGTCAGGATGATGCGGTAGCCGAAGCGTTCGATCAGCGGCCTGGCAAGGGATTTGGCCACCATTGCCGCCGCCGCCAGCGGGATCATGCTCATGCCGGCCTGGGCCGGCGAATAGCCCAGTGCGACTTGCAGCAGCAACGGCACCAGGAACGGCAGGGCGCCGCTGCCCAGGCGCGCGAACAGGTTGCCCAGGATACCAATGGCGAAGGTGCGCACGCGGAACAGGCTGGGCGAGAACAGCGGCTCGGGGTCGCGCCCGGCGCGCAGCCAGTAGGCGGCCAGGCACGCCATGCCGGCAAACAGCAGCAGCATCACCCGCAGGTGCGGCAGGTGCAGCTCGCCGAGCCCCTCCATGGCAATGGTGATCAGCACCATCGCGGCGCCGAACAGCAGGAAGCCAGGGGTATCGAAGCGGGTGCGTTCAGCGCCGCGCAGGTCGGGGATGAACTTCCAGACGGCGTAGCAGCCCAGCAGGCCGACAGGCAGGTTGAGCAGGAAAATCCAGTGCCAGCTGAGGATCTCCACCAGCCAGCCGCCCACCGTCGGACCCAGCAGTGGCCCGAGCAGGCCGGGGATGGTAATGAAGCTCATGATGCGTACCAGCTCGCTGCGCGGGTAGGCGCGCAACACCACCAGCCGCCCGACCGGCAGCATCAGGGCGCCGCCCAGGCCCTGCACCACACGGGCGAAAATCAGGAAGCCGAGGCTGTTGGCGGCGGCGCATAGCAGCGAACCAAAGCTGAACAGCAGGATGGCGCTGAAGAAGATGCGCTTGGTGCCGAAGCGGTCGGCGATCCAGCCCGAGGCGGGTATCAGCAGGGCCACCGTGAGCATGTAGGCAATGATTACGCCCTGCATCCGCAGCGGGTCTTCGGCCAGCGAGCGGGCCATGGCCGGCAGCGCGGTGTTGAGGATGGTGCCGTCCAGGGACTGCATGAAGAAGGCGATGGCGACCACCCAGGGGATCCAGCGGGCGGTGGCGGGGTCTAGCGGGGTGCGTTCGGGCATGACTTCCTCGTTTGTCAGTGCCGGCCTCTTCGCGGCTAAAGCCGCT
>NZ_DKJF01000054.1:229-5426 GCF_002454615.1 Pseudomonas sp. UBA6699 | reverse complement strand
AGAAGCGGCTTTAGCCGCGAAAGGGCCGGCAAGTCCAATCACAATGTCAGGGTCAGGCCTTTGACCAGCGCACCCGGCAAATGACTCGACCCGGTGCTGCGCTGTCCATAGGTGCTGGTCGACAGGATCATCTCGCGCTCCTGGGTCAGGTCCTCCAGTTGGCTACCGAGCAAACTGTACAGGCTGTCATCGAAGCGCATGGTGCTCACCGGCCCCTGGATCTGCCCGTTCTCTACCCAGAAGGTGGCGAACCGGGTCAGCCCGGTCATGCGCGCTGCTGGCAAGTCCGAGTAGTTGAGGTACCACAGGTTGCTGATGTACAGCCCAGTGCCCAGCCGCTGCAAGACCTCGTCCATGGGCAGGCCACCCGGTGCCAGGCTGAGTGCGCAGGGCGACTCGTAACTGTCGGCGCCGTTGGCCAGCAGCTTGAATTCGGCGGCGCTGCGCGCGCTGATCAGCCGTTGCGCCGCCCGGCCTTGCTGGATCAGCGGCACATCCAGGCGCGGTGAGCCTTCATCGGAAAACGCCGGGCTCAGCGAGCCGCTGACCTGCTCGGTGAAACTCACCAGCGGGCTCAGCCGTGCATCGCCGTTGTACAGGCGCTGCAAGGCGCTATTGCCGGTGGCCAGCGCCTGGGCGGAAAAACCGCCCCAGCACAGCATGCCGGCGATTTCGTCCATCGCCGCCGGGGCCAGGTAGGCACGGTAGCTGCCGGGTTCGAGGGTGACCGCCGGGCGCCCGAGGAAGCCCAACTGCTCCCGCGCCTGGCGCAGGCGCGCGGTGAAGTCGTCGGGGTTCCACACCTGGCCGGCGTAGTTGGCCTTCACCGCCTGGCCGTTTTCGTGGAACAGGCTCCAGTCGAAGTTGAAGCTGTTGGCCTGGTGCCAGCCGAAGGCACCGAACGAGCTGGCGAAGCCCCGGCAGACCGGGCCCGCGGCATAAATGCCGACCAGGTCCAGGTCACCCGCTTCGCGGTCGAGCAACGCCAGCACATCGCTGAGTTCAGGGAGCGGCTGCTGTTGCTGGCTGTGGCTGTGCCAGGCGCTTTCGTCCAGGCGCAGGTAAGGGTCGACGGCCAGCAGTGGCAGGGTCTGGCGCAGTTGCGCCAGGGCATCCGCCAAGCGTTGGCGGTCCAGTTGCGCATCGCCACTCAAGGTCACCTGCTGCTCGGCTTGGCGACCGTCGCGGATCAGCCGCAGCTGCGCGCTGGCCTGGCTGACATGCCCGGCCTGGCGCACCTTGGCGTGGTTGAAGCGCACGAACTGGGACTGCTCGGCGCTGTAGCCAAGGGTGAACTGCTCGCCACGTTCCAGGGCGGCGCGCACCTCCCCGGCCAGGGTTTCAAAGGCGTGTTTCATCAGGCATCCCCTCCGAATACATCGATCTGGCGGAACACGCAGGCCGGCGAGGCGTGGCCCACGCGCACCACCTGGTTGGGTTCGCCCTTGCCGCAGTTGGGCGTGCCCAGTACCTGGAAGGTGCTGCGGTCGCCGACCGCTGCCAGGTTGCGCCAGAACTGTGCGGAGATGCCCCGGTAGTTGGGGTTCTTGACGATGCCCTTGAGCTCGCCGTTCTCGATCAGTTGGCCCCATTCGCAGCCGAACTGGAACTTGTTGCGCGCGTCGTCGATGGACCAGGACCGGTTGGTCCGCATCAGGATGCCGTGCTCGATGCCCGCGATCAGTTGTTCGAGGGAGTGCTCGCCCGGCTCGATGTTGAGGTTGGCCATGCGGTCGATCGGCGCACGGTTCCAGCCACAGGCGCGGCTGTTGGCCACACCGTCCAGGCCGGAGCGGAACTGCGACAAAGCGCCACCCAGTGGACGCAGCAGCAGGCCGTCGCGGATCAGGAACTGCTTGCTGGCCAGTGTGCCGTCATCATCGAAGCTGTAGCTGGCCAGTTCTTCGCCGATGGTCGGGTCGAAGGTCACGTTCAGCAGGCTGGAACCGTACTGCAGGTAGCCGAAGTCACTGGCTTTGACGAAGCTGGTGCCCGCGTAGTTACGCTCGTCACCGAGGATGCGGTCCATCTCCAGCGGGTGGCCGATCGATTCGTGAATCTGCAGCATCATCTGGTCGGGCATCAACAGCAGGTCGCGCGGGCCACTGGGCGTATTAGGGGCCAGCAGCAACTGCAGGGCCTCGTCGGCGACCCGGCTGGCGGCGCCCACCAGGCCACAACGCTCAACGATCTCGTAACCGCCTTGCTGGCCGAAATTGTCGCGGCCCAGGCTGCGGCTCTGGCTGTCCTGGCCGTTGCTGGCAGTTACCCCCAGCCCCGGGAACAGAAAGCGCTGGGCATGGCGCAGCTCGGCGCCGGCTGAGTTCAGGTAGGTCTGCTCGACCAGGCTCAGGCCCAGACTGGCCTGCCAGTCCACCAGGCGGCTGTCCTTGGGTACGCTGGCTGATTCCGCGGCGAGCAGGCCAAGGCAGTCGGCCAGGCTGGGCACGGGCTGGTCGAGGTTGGGCGAGATGTGGTCGTGGCGGGCGCTGGGCACGGGTTGCCCGCGCAGGTCCAGCAGGCTATGCCGGGCAATCTGCCGGGCCAGGGCTTCGGCGTGCTCCAGGGCGCGCTGCAGGCCGGCCTGCGACAGATCGGCGGTGGCCGCATAGGCCTCCACGCCATTGACCCGTACGGTAAGCATTGCGCCCTCGTCCTGGCTGAACGAGGGTGGCTCGGCCACATTGCGGCGAACCGAAAGCGCCTGGTGCGACTGTTTCACATGGCGCAGGGAAAACAACTCGGCCTTGCTGCGCAGCGCGGCAAAGCGCTGGCGCAGCAGGGCGCTGGAATCGAACATGTGCAAGCCTCCGTGTACACGGTGGCTCCCCCTAGAACCACTCGTCCTGCATCGCGAGGCAAGTGTTGTCGCGCGCCTCGAGCAATGCCAGCTCATTATGGCAGCCTGGTACTTCCCAGGTCAGGAAATAACGGGCGGCCTGCAGCTTGCCGAGGTAAAAGTCGCGATCGGCAGCGTCGGCCTTGAGCAGCCCGAGTTCGGCGTGGACTGCCTGTTCCAGCCACCGCCAGCCGATTACACAGTGGCCGAAGGCCTTCAGGTACAGGGCCGAGTTGGCCAGGGCGCCGGCGACTTTACCCTGGGCCAGGTCACCGAGCAGGGTCAGGGTGACCCCTTGCAGGCGGTTGACCAGTTGCTCCAGTGGCTGGCGCAGCGGGTCGAGGTTGGGGTGATGGCTGGCGCGCTCGCCGGTGGCGGCGATTCGGCGAAGCAGTTGCTTGAGGCCAGCGCCATTGTTCTGCGCCAGCTTGCGGCCGAGCAGGTCGAGCGACTGGATGCCCTCGGTGCCTTCGTGGATCGGGTTCAGGCGGTTGTCGCGGTAGTACTGCTCCACTGGGTATTCGCGGGTATAGCCGTGGCCGCCGAGAATCTGGATCGCCAGTTCGTTGGCCTTGAGGCAGAACGCCGAGGGCCAGGACTTGACGATCGGGGTCAGCAGATCGAGCAGTTCCTGCGCCTGGTTGCGGGCGCTCTCATCACTGCCGGTCTGCGTGTCGTCGAACAGGCGCGCGGCGTACAGGCCAAGATCGAAGGCGCCTTCGACGTAGGCTTTCTGCGCCAGCAGCATGCGTTTCACATCGGTGTGCTGAATGATCGGCACCGCGCTGCTGTGCGGGTCCTTGTTGTCCGGCAGGCGGCCCTGCGGGCGCTGGCGGGCGTATTCCAGCGAATACAGGTAGCCGGCATAACCCAGCATCACCGCGCCCATGCCGACGCCAATACGCGCCTCGTTCATCATCTGGAACATGCAGGCCAGGCCTTGATGCGGCTGGCCGACCAGATAGCCGACGCATTGGCCGTTGTCACCGAAGTTGAGCGCCGTGGAGGTGGTGCCGCGCCAGCCCATCTTGTGGAACAGCCCGGCCAGCAGCACATCGTTGCGCGGACCGCAGCTGCCGTCGGGGTTGACGTGGTACTTGGGCACGATGAACAGCGAGATGCCCTTCACCCCAGGCGGTGCGTCCGGCAGCTTGGCCAGGACCATGTGCACGATGTTTTCCGACAGCTCGTGGTCGCCGCCGGAGATGAAGATCTTGTTGCCCTTGAGCCGATAGCTGCCGTCGCCGGCAGGTTCAGCGCGGGTGCGGATGTCGGCCAGCGACGAGCCGGCGTGGGGTTCGGTCAGGGCCATGGTGCCGAAGAAGCGGCCCTCTATCATCGGCTGCAGGAACAGGCGCTTCTGCTCCTGCGTGCCGAAGCTTTCGATCAGGTTGGCCGCGCCCATGGTCAGGAACGGGTAGGCTGTGGTGCCGGCGTTGGCGGCCTGGAAGTGCGCGAAGCACGCTTGCGAGACCAGGCTGGGCAGTTGCATACCACCTGCGTCGTAGTCGCGGTTGGCGTTGAGGAAACCGGCCTCCAGGAACGCGTCGACGGCGGGTTTCACCTCGGGGATCAGCTCGGCGCGGCCGTCGACGTAGCGCGGCTCGTTTTCATCGGCTTTGCGGTTGTGCGGGGCGAAGAACTTCTCGGCGATGGTGCGCGCGGTGGTCAGCGCGGCGTCGAAGGTTTCGCGGCTGTGTTCGGCGAAGCGTGGGCGCTGGGTGAGGGCTTCGGCGTCGAGGACTTCGTAGAGCTCGAAGGCGAGGTTGCGGGGGCTGAGCAGGGTCTCGGGCATGGGGGCGGTCCTTGAGCGGGCTTGAGGCGAGTCTAGGATCGGCCGAATAAGACTGGCTACCATGATCGATACAAATGATGTTCAGTCACAGATCCTCGTATTTGGAGCGTCTGATGTTGATTGACGGGGGAAGGGGCTGCGTAGAGTGAGCGTCAACGGAACCAGATGCTCGCAGCAAGCATTCCAGCACCTGCGAGATCAACAGGCATGCAGCTATCAGTCTTGGTACCTACGTGCGTCGCAAAAATTTCCTACGTCCAAAGTGATCTCTGGACTGGTGTGGCATTAGCCGCAAACTTCGTAACCTCCCGAGGGGATGAGGGACGTTTTTTTGCGAGCGACGGGAAAGACTACGCCAATACCCGTAGGGTTGTGAGTCAGCGGTGGGTACCGTTGGGCGAAAATGAGCGAAGTTTCGCCAGGCTGGCGGTATCTGGTGGCTTAGGCGTAACTCTGAGTCGCGCATCTTGGAAAGATAGTGTGGCACCTGCTCGGTCACGGATGCCCGCTTTGTTCGCCGCAGCAGCTTCGGCGCCTGTAAGACCGAGCGCCGCCCGCGCGGC
>NZ_DKJF01000054.1:0-146 GCF_002454615.1 Pseudomonas sp. UBA6699 | reverse complement strand
GCCGCCCGCGCGGCGCATCGCGAGCTGGCGCTCGCTCCTACGTTTGTTTCGGGCCAGTGAGGCCTGTGACAGGCGTGCGCGACCGCCTTGTTCATACGACACAATATCAAGCCATGCGCCAAAGCGTTCGCGCGCAAATCCCACAG
>NZ_DKJF01000069.1:0-24561 GCF_002454615.1 Pseudomonas sp. UBA6699 | reverse complement strand
TACGCGTCGCTATCGCAGCTGAAGTTTTCGCGCTATCAAAACCAGCGCTCAGGATTTCAAGCGCTGCAAAGGTGTGGGCGTTTACACCGCATGGGTATTCGTTCGCGTAGGCGACGCATAGGTATTCGTCCGCGTAGCAGAGGCCGCGATAAACCATCGGGAACCCTGCAAGCCCGGCCGACCTCTCACCCTCATGAGCCCGCTGCGGAGAACGCCGCCCATGAAACACCTCATACTATGGCTGCTGGCCACCAGCCTGACCGCCTGCGGCGACACCGCCCTGCTGAGTGTAAACGACGGCACCGGCCCTTCCCCCCAGCTACCCGCCCCCGTACGCACGCCCCTGCCCACCGTGAACATCGCCCCAGCAGTAGGCTGGCCGGAACATGCAAAACCCACGGCAGCCCCCGGCCTTCAGGTGAACGCGTTCGCCAGCGGCCTCGACCACCCCCGCTGGCTGTACCTGCTGCCAAACGGCGACGTTCTCGTGGCCGAGACCAATGCCCCACCCAAGCCGGATGACGCCAAGGGCCTGCGCGGCTGGGCCATGAAAAAGGTCATGGCGCGTGCAGGGGCTGGCGTACCCAGCGCCAACCGCATCACCTTACTGCGCGATGCCGATCACGATGGTTCGGCAGAAACCCAGGTGCCGTTCATCGAGGGGCTGAACTCACCGTTCGGCATGGCCTTGATAGGCGATGACCTCTACGTCGCCGACACCGACAAGCTGCTGCGCTTTCATTACCAAAGCGGCGCAACCCACATCACCGACAAAGGCCAGGTGGTAACCGCGCTACCCGGCGGCCCGCTGAACCACCACTGGACCAAGAACGTGATCGCCAGCCCCGACGGCAAACACCTTTACGTGACAGTCGGTTCAAACAGCAATGTCGCCGAGAACGGAATGGACAAGGAACAAGGGCGGGCAGCGATCTGGGAAGTGAACCCGGCCAACGGCCAGCACCGGTTGTTCGCCACCGGGCTGCGCAACCCCAACGGCCTGGCCTGGGAGCCGAACACCGGCAGCCTGTGGACTGCCGTCAATGAACGCGACGAAATCGGCAGCGACCTGGTGCCCGATTACATCACCTCCGTGAAGGACGGCGGCTTTTATGGCTGGCCCTACAGTTACTACGGCCAGCATGTGGACAGCCGTGTGCAACCGCCCGCGCCGCAAAAGGTAGCCCAGGCGCTGGTCCCCGATTATGCCGTGGGGCCGCACACCGCCTCGCTGGGGCTGGCGTTCGCCGAACCGGGCGCGCTGCCTGCGCCATTCCAGCGCGGCGCGTTCGTCGGGCAACATGGCTCTTGGAACCGCAAGCCTCACAGTGGCTACAAGGTCATTTTCGTGCCGTTCGACCGCGCAGGCAAACCTGCAGGCAGCCCGGTGGACCTGCTGAGCGGCTTCCTGGATGAACAGGGCCAGGCCAAGGGGCGCCCGGTCGGTGTCATCAACGACGGACGCGGAGCGGTGCTGGTGGCAGACGATGTGGGCAACGTGGTCTGGCGGGTGAGCAAGTCAGCCGCCACCGCGCCGTAGCCCCGATCCCCTGCTATCAGGGGTTCTGCGCCAGGTGCCCTTGTGGAATCACCCGCTTGGCCTGCAGGTAGGCTTTGGCCCAGTAGCTGTTGGACAGGTAGTCCAAGCGCACGGTGCCACCCGTGGAAGGGGCATGCACAAAGCGCCCATCACCTACGTAGATACCTGCATGGCTGACTTGCGAGCCGCCACTAGTAGCGAAGAACACCAGGTCACCGGACTGCAACGCGTTGAGGTTTACGGTGGGCGCCCGCATGACGATCATCTCCCGCGTCGAGCGCGGCAGGCTGATGCCGGCGGCATCCCGGTAAACGTACTTGATCAGGCCGCTGCAATCGAAGCCGGAATCCGGCGTATTGCCACCCCAGCGGTAGGGCGTGCCCACCAGACCAATGGCGCGAATCAACACGTCATCGGCAACCGGCGAAGGGCTGGCCTGGCTATAGGAGGTGACCTGGGGTTTTATCACAGGGGCCGGCGCTGGGGCACGGCTGGAACAGGCAGCCAGCAAGGTTGCCAAGGAGAAGAATGCGAAGCGCGCCATCGTTGCCATGGCCATAACTTCCTGTCTGAGACCGCTGCGCCGCAGCTGAAAAGAGTTGAGAAATTAGATTAGACGCTTTCTGTAAATGCGCACGGCGGCGAGCTTTTTTTCAAAAGCACCGCCGCCGTGGCAGGGTACAGCATTTTGCCATCAGTTGCGCGCGATGTTGGTCGGCGCCATGGCCAAGGCGCGCTTGGCTTCAATGAAGGTCTTGCTCCAGTAGCGGTCACCGAGGCTGTCGATGCGCACGCCACCGCTGCGGCGGCTGCTGGAGTGGATGAACTGGTTGTCACCCAGGTAGATGCCGGCATGGCTGACGCGACCGCGGCCATTGGTGCTGAAGAACAGCAGGTCACCTGGCTTGAGTTTATTGCGCGCCACTTTCGGGGCATCGACGTTGATCATTTCACGCGTGGAGCGCGGCAGGGTCATGCCCGCCTCTTCGCGGAACAGGTAGCCGATGAAGCCACTACAGTCGAAGCCGGACTTTTCCGAGGTACCGCCGAAGCGATAACGGGTGCCGATCAACGACATGCCGCGTTCCAGGATGCTGTCGGCCAGAACCGGCAGCTGGTAAGGCTTGCTGCTGGAGAACGACGCCAGGTCATCTTCGGTAGCCAGCTCTTCCGGTTCGCCGAATACCGACGAAGGCGAGGCTTGGGTTTTAACTGCCGCCTGAGCGGCGACAGGGGTGTGATCCTGGGGCTGGGAAACCGGGCCTTGGGCCGCGCAGCCAAAAAGCAGGGTCACGAGTGCGAGTGGCACGAGGGGTGCAAAGCGCTTCAGCATGGGCACGACCGTGTCTGTAATCCTTTAGAAGGGGGAAACTATGCCCTCTATCATGGCCATTTGCAAATTTTATCGAAAAAGATGTGACTTTTTCGTTTTGCTGCTCTGGCCCAAGGATTTCAGGGGGTTACCAGCCGAGGGTTTCCTTGAGGAAAGGGATGGTGAGCTTGCGTTGGGCCTGCAGCGATGCCTGGTCGAGGCGCTCGAGCAGGTCGAACAGCGCACTCATGCTGCGTGCACCGCGGGTAAGGATGAAATGCCCGACTTCGTCGGTGAGGTGCAGGCCGCGGCGCGAGGCACGCAGTTGTAGCGCACGCAGCTTGTCTTCATCGGACAGGCCACGCATCTGGAACACCAGGGCCAGGGTCAGCCGCGACTTCAGGTCCGGCAATTTCACCGGCAATTCGCGCGGTGATGCCGAAGCGGCCAGCAACAGGCGTCGGCCGCTGTCACGCAGGCGGTTGAACAGGTGGAACATGGCCTCTTCCCAGTCTGGCTTGCCGGCGATCACATGCAGATCGTCTATGCAGACCAGTTCATACTGCGCCAGGTAGTCGAGCAGCCCTACGCCACGCTCGAGCAGTTGCGCCAGTGGCAGGTAGACCGCGGGCTCACCGCGCTGCTGGAAACGGTGCGTGGCGGCCTGCAGCAGGTGGCTGCGGCCGACACCCTGCTTGCCCCACAGGTAGATAAGGCTTTCGGTCCAGCCGGCGTCGGCTTCGCACAACCGCTCGACGTAGCCCAATGCCGCAGCATTGGCGCCCGGATAGTAGTTGATGAAGGTGGCGTCATCGCGCAGGCGCACACCCAGGGGCAACTGGATCGGTGGTTTCATGCTCGCGGGCAGTCGATGAGACCGCAGGGGGCCTTAGGTGAACAATCTGCAAAGTCTATACCCGCAACGCGGGGCGCACAATCGCGGCAACCGATAGCGCAAGCAAAATCAACAGGTTGCGCTGCAACGCCCGACACTGCGCCACGCCAGGAGCGCCCCTCATGAAGCCGCGACGCGGTGGCTGGGGTTACAGCTCTGGGTCGACCTCCCCGGCATACATGTCCGACTCTTTATAAAGATCATGCACATGCCGCAGCAGCACCATGATCACCGCCGCCACCGGCAACGCCAGCAATACCCCGGTAAAACCGAACAGCTCGCCCCCCGCGAGGATGGCGAAGATCACCGCCACCGGGTGCAAGCCGATGCGGTCACCCACCAGCAACGGAGTCAGCACCATGCCTTCCAGTGCCTGCCCGATGACGAACACCGCGACAATGCCCAGCATCGGGTACAGGTCGCCGCCAAACTGGAACAGCCCGGCCACCAGCGCCGCGCCGATGCCGATGATGAAACCCATGTACGGCACGATGGCCGCCAGGCCGGCGAGCATGCCGATCAGCAGGCCCAGTTCCAGGCCCACCAGCATCAGCCCCACCGAATAGATGATGCCCAACGCCACCATCACCAGCAGCTGCCCGCGAACGAAGGCCCCCAGTACTTCATGGCACTCGCCAGCCAGGCCGACTATCTGGGGTTCGTGTTGGCGGGGCAACAGGCTGCGCAGTTTGGCCATCATCAGGTCCCAGTCCCGCAGCAGGTAGAAGCCCACGACCGGAATCATCACCATGTTGGCCAGCCAGGCGATCAGCGCCAGGCTCGAAGCGGTCGCCTGCGACAACACCACCCCGACAATGTCGGTGGTCTGGCCCATGTGCTCGCTGATAGCCGACTTGATCTTGTCGAACTTCCAGAAACCATCGGCCAGGCCAAGCCGCTGCTGCACCCACGGCAAGGCCACGTGCTGCAACCAGTCAAGCATCTGCGGCGCCAGCTCGTACAAGCGCACCAGCTGCTTGGCCAGCATCGGCACCAGCACCAGCAACAACGCCATGAACAGCAAGGTGAACAGCGCGAACACCACCACCACACCCCATGTCCGCGACAGCCCGCGGCGCTCCAGCCAATCAACCAGCGGGTCGGCCAGGTAGGCCAGCAGAATACCGATCAGAAAGGGCGTGAGAATGTTGTGCAAGCTATAGAGCAGCACGACAACCAGTAGTATGGCGCCGAGCCAGATCCAGCGACGCAGGTCAGTCAATGTCAGTACTCCTTACCAACGAAAACGCAGGCCGTCGAACGGCGGGGGTGTAGGTTGAGGCTCGGTAGCCGGGGCCTGGCCACCCGTAGGCACCGGCGTGGCCGGTACTGCGGCGGTTTGTTCCACCGGCAGCTCCTGCAACTTGGCCAGGCCCAGCTGGGCACGCAATTGCTCACGGTTGCCGGTCACGCCGTAGGTCAGGGTGGTGCCATCAGCCAACTGCAAGCGTGGGCCATAGGGTTCCAGCACCCGAGCCAACTCGGCGTAGCGCTGCAGGTTCATCCCCTGCACCTGCACCTGCAACTGGCTGCTGGCCCCCGGCCGGGTGACATAACGCGGTGCAAGGCGGTTGCCCACCGCCAGCATCACGGCATCAGCCAGTGCGGCCTGGTCGGTGCCCTCGGCAGTGCCCTGCTCGCGCTGGTCACCCAGCCACAGTTGCCATTTACCTTGCCACTTGCCATCGGCTTCCTGGGCATGCACCGCCAGCATGGCGTCGGCGCCGTAACGCTCGGCGGCCTCGCGCAGCGGCGCCGGGTCGCTGCCTTCGAGTTGCTTGGCATTGGCCACCAATTGCTCCTGCAGGTCGGCCAGCGGCAGGCGCAGCGGCAAACCGCGGTGCTGGGCGGCACGCCGCAGTGGCTGGGCACTGGGCTGGCCATCACCGACCAGGCTGCTGCCTTCGACACTGTCATTGAGCCACCAGCTGAGGATCGACGGCCGGTTGCTCCCCCACAAGGCCAGGCCAGCCTTGCGCAGTGCGCGCTCAGTACTGCCCGGGTCGAACTCGACCACAACCGATTCCGGCGGGCCCGCCTCGGTGCCGACCTGGTTGATGATTTGCTGCGGGTCTTTGCGCAGGCCCGCCAACCCTGGGCTTTGCACCGCCTTGGGGTCACCGGTCAGGCGCAGGATGAGGGTTTCGAGGGCCTTGCCGGTAGCGGCTGTACGCGCTTCGGCGCCCTGCCCCGCAAGCGGTTCGTGCACCTGGTAAAGGTCGGAGACGTTTTCAGCAATGGCGGCGGCCGACACAAGGGCCAGGCAACCGGCTGCCAGAATAGAGATCAAGCGCATCGAGGATTCCGTCCAGTCGTGCTTCAAGCCGTGAGCTTCACGCTACAAGCTTAATGCAGCGCCAACGCGGCGCTGCATTTTCTTACGGCCTGAGGCTCGCTGGTTGCAGCTTATACATATGCAACCCCATCAACCACCCCGGGCCATTTTTCAGCAATTTACCGGCCTGCCCGTCGGCCTGAGGATGGCCGCTGCCCGGCAACCCTGATAAAATCGCGCGCCTTCACAGACCACTGACGTTTCAGGCAGCCGTCGCTCACCCGCCGGCCTTGGCCGCCATGGTCGTTTTTAAGAATCCCTCCCTCCTAAAGGCCTGGATCAATGAGCAAGCAACCCTCCCTGAGCTACAAGGACGCCGGTGTAGACATCGACGCCGGCGAAGCACTGGTCGAACGCATCAAGGGCGTGGCAAAACGCACCGCACGCCCTGAAGTCATGGGTGGCCTGGGCGGCTTCGGCGCCCTTTGCGAGATCCCGGCCGGCTACAAGCAGCCGGTGCTGGTCTCCGGCACCGACGGCGTCGGCACCAAGCTGCGCCTGGCGCTGAACCTGAACAAGCATGACAGCATCGGCCAGGACCTGGTCGCCATGTGCGTCAACGACCTGGTGGTGTGCGGCGCCGAGCCGCTGTTCTTCCTCGACTACTACGCCACCGGCAAGCTCAATGTCGACGTGGCTGCCACCGTGGTCACCGGCATCGGTGCCGGTTGCGAACTGGCCGGCTGCTCGCTGGTCGGTGGTGAAACCGCCGAAATGCCGGGCATGTACGAAGGCGAAGACTACGACCTGGCCGGTTTCTGCGTGGGCGTGGTGGAAAAGGCCGACATCATCGACGGTTCCAAGGTTGCCACCGGCGATGCACTGATCGCCCTGCCGTCCTCCGGCCCGCACTCCAACGGCTACTCGCTGATCCGCAAGATCCTCGAAGTGTCGGCCACCGACATCGAGAACACCCAGCTGGGCGGCACCCCGCTGACCGACCTGCTGATGGCCCCGACCCGCATCTACGTCAAGCCGCTGCTGCAGCTGATCAAGAACACTGGCGCAGTCAAAGCCATGGCCCACATCACCGGTGGCGGCCTGCTCGACAACATCCCGCGCGTACTGCCGAAAAACGCCCAGGCCGTGGTAGACGTGGCCAGCTGGCAGCGCCCGGCGGTGTTCGACTTCCTGCAGGAAAAAGGCAACGTCGACGAGCACGAAATGCACCGCGTGCTGAACTGTGGCGTTGGCATGGTCATCTGCGTGGCCCAGGACCAGGTCGAAGCGGCCCTGAACGAACTGCGCGCCGCCGGTGAACAGCCATGGGTCATCGGCCACATCGCCGAAGCCGCCGAAGGCGCCGCCCAGGTCGAGCTGCAGAACCTCAAGGCACACTGATGCCGAGCAAGACCTGCAATGTAGTGGTACTGCTGTCGGGTTCCGGCAGCAACCTGCAAGCCATGATCGACAGTTGCCAAGGCCAGGACAGCCCGGTGCGCATTCGTGCGGTGGTCTCCAACCGCGCCGATGCCTTCGGCCTGCAACGCGCCGCAGCCGCCGGCATTGAAAGCGCCGTGCTTGACCACACCCGGTTCGACGGCCGTGAAGCCTTCGATGCAGCGCTGATGGCGCGCATCGACGGCTTTGCCCCGGACTTGGTAGTGCTGGCCGGGTTCATGCGCATCCTCAGTGGCGACTTCGTGCGCCACTATCAGGGCCGCCTGCTCAACATCCACCCGTCGTTGCTGCCCAAGTACAAAGGCCTGCATACCCACCGCCGGGCGCTGGAGGCAGGCGACGCCGAGCATGGCTGCAGCGTACACTTCGTGACTGAGGAACTCGATGGCGGCCCACTGGTCGTACAGGCAGTAGTGCCGGTGGCGCCAGACGACACCGTCGAAAGCCTGGCCCAGCGGGTTCACCAGCAGGAACACCTGATCTACCCGCTGGCAGTGCGCTGGTTTGCCGAAGGCCGCTTGCGCCTTGCTGAACAGGGTGCATTACTGGACGGCCAGCCGCTGGCGGCCAGCGGTCACTTGATTCGATCCTAGGAGAAACTATGCGTCGTGCCCTGCTCTTGGCTCTTGCCGTGCTCGCCCTGCCGCTCCAGGCAGCTGATCTGAAGCCCTTCTCGGCCAGCTACACCGCCGACTGGAAGCAGCTGCCCATGAGCGGCACCGCCGAGCGCAGCCTGGTCAAAAATGCCAACGGTACCTGGGACCTTAACTTCAAGGCTTCCATGATGATCGCCAGCCTGACCGAGCAAAGCACCCTGCGCCTGGAAAACGACACCCTGCTGCCACAGAAGTACCACTTTGAGCGTGGTGGCCTGGGCAAGGCCAAGAAGGTCGACCTGAACTTCGACTGGAACACCAAGAAAATCACCGGTAGCGACCGGGGCGACGCCATTACCCTGCCGCTCAACCGCGGGGTACTGGACAAGTCTTCCTACCAGCTGGCCTTGCAGCATGACGTGGCGGCAGGCAAGAAGAGCATGACTTACCAGGTAGTCGATGGCGACGAGATCGACAATTACGACTTCCGCGTGCTGGGCACTGAAAAAGTCACCACCAAGACCGGCCAGGTCGATGCGGTGAAGGTCGAGCGCGTGCGCGACCCAAGCCAGAGCAAGCGTATCACCGAGCTGTGGTTTGCCAAGAACTGGGACTACCTGCTGGTGCAACTGCGCCAAGTGGAGACCGATGGCAAGGAGTATGTGATCGTACTGCAGGATGGTACGGTCGATGGCAAGCCGGTGAAGGGTAACTGAGCCCGCGTTGCCAGTGACATCCGATAGCCCCGCCTAGTGCGGGGCTTTTTTGTGCCTGCACAAGGCCGTTCCCACATTTTTTGACCGCGTTCGGCCTTCATGAAACTTGTTTCATGCCCATTTTATTTACTTAGGCTGCTAACAAACCCTATAAAGAAGGTGTGCGACAGAGTGTCGCAGCCCTCTCAAGAAGTGGAGTTTAACGATGACAGTCCAAGTAACCGAACGCGACGAATCGAAAATGTCCCACGAAGGCGTGGCCGCTGGCGTACGCATCTGGGATGTGCACCAGCAAGGTCAACTGGTCGGCATGTTCCACAATGAACACGAGGCCCACCAGTACCGGGCAGAGCTCGAGAACCTGGAAAACCAGCGCACCACGCAATGACCCCATTCGTCATGAAAAACCCCGCCGAAGCGGGGTTTTTCGTTTTTACCACATCAGATCGTCAGGGATCTTGTAGGCCGCGTACGGGTCATCTTCGTCCGCTTCCTCAACATGGGTGTTCAGCAACAGGATACGGCTGGGGTCGCGTTCCTGGATCTTCACCGCTGCTTCGCGCGGGATCACCTCGTAACCGCCGGCATGGGCCACCACCGCCAACGAACCGTTGCTCAGCTTGGTACGCATCAGCGCGTTGACGGCGATACGCTTGACCTTCTTGTCGTCAACGAAGTTGTAATAGTCCTCTGTGCTCAGCTTGGGCAGGCGCGTGGCTTCGATCAGTTGCTTGATCTGTGCGGCACGGGCCTTCTGCTCCGCCTTTTCCTGCTGCTGGCGGTTCAGCTCCTGGTCGCGCTTGACCTTTTCCGCCATGGCTTCCTTGGCCAGACGCTGCTGGCTGTCGTCGACGTCGACCTGGCCTTTGTGCTCCATGCGCTTCTGTTTCTTTTCAGCTTTGTTGGTCTGCGAGACCTGTTTCTGGTTGACCAGACCGGCTTTGAGCAATTGGTCGCGAAGGGAAAGGCTCATGAATGTTCACTCACTTATGCAACAGCTCAGCCGCAGCTGGGCAGGTTCTTTTCCTGACGCTTGGCTTCGCCCCACAGGGCGTCCAGCTCGTCAAGGTTACACGCTTCAATAGGGCGACCGCTGTCGCGCAATGCCTGTTCGATAAAGCGGAAACGCCGCTCGAACTTGCGATTGGCGCGGCGCAGGGCATGTTCCGGATCTTGCTTGAGGTGGCGCGCCAGGTTCACGGCCGCGAACAGCAGGTCACCGACCTCATCTTCGAGCGCATCGGCATCGCCATCGGCCATGGCCTGTAGCACTTCGTCCAGTTCTTCACGGACCTTGTCCAGCACCGGCAGCGCTGCAGGCCAGTCGAAGCCGACCGTGGCCGCACGCTTTTGCAGTTTGGCCGCCCGCGACAGCGCCGGCAAGGTCGTGGGTACGTCGTCGAGCAGGGACAACTGCTCAGGCAGGCTTTTTTCCGCCCGTTCCTGGGCCTTGATTTCTTCCCAGCGCGACTTGACCTGGGCCTCGCTCAAGCGGGGGGTGTCCAGCGGCGCATACAGCTCACCCGTGGGGAACACATGCGGGTGGCGCCGAATGAGCTTGCGGGTGATGCTGTCGACCACGCCATCGAACTCGAAACGCCCCTCCTCCCTGGCCAGCTGGCTGTAGTAGACCACCTGGAACAGCAAGTCGCCCAGCTCACCTTGCAGGTGCTCGAAGTCACCGCGCTCGATGGTGTCGGCGACTTCGTAGGCCTCTTCGAGGGTATGCGGGACGATGCTCGCGTAGTTCTGCTGCAGGTCCCATGGGCAACCGTACTGCGGGTCGCGCAGGCGGGCCATGAGGTGCAGCAGGTCTTCGAGGGTGTAGGTCATTCAGGCAGGTCCTTCGGTGGTGGCTTCATCGCGGGCTTGCCCGCTGCCACAGGGTGGATGCAGGTTTCGAAAACTGCACCGTACCTGTGGGAGCGGGCAAGCCCGCGAAGCAGGCGCCGCGGTCTCAAGGGGTACGGTTACGCCGCGTCTCGATGATGTTCGGCAACTGCGAGATGCGCCCCAACAACCGCCCCAGCGCGTCCAGGCCTGGAATTTCGATGGTCAGTGACATCAGCGCGGTGTTGTCTTCCTTGTTCGAGCGGGTGTTCACCGCCAGCACGTTGATCTTCTCGTTCAGTAGCACCTGCGACACATCGCGCAGCAACCCCGGGCGGTCGTAGGCACGGATGACGATGTCGACCGGGTAGGTCTGCACCGGTATCGGCCCCCAGCTCACCTGGATCATGCGCTCCGGTTCCTTGCCTGCCAGTTGCAGCACCGATGCGCAATCCTGGCGGTGAATGCTCACGCCACGGCCTTGCGTGATGTAACCGACGATGGCATCGCCCGGCAGTGGCTGGCAGCAGCCGGCCATCTGCGTCAGCAGGTTGCCAACCCCCTGGATCTGGATGTCGCCACGCTTGCCGGAACGCGGCCCGGCAGGCTTGCGCGGCACCAGTTCGATCTGCTCGATGCGCTCGGGCTCCAGCAACTGCTGGGCAGCGTTGACCAGGTGCGCCAGGCGCAGGTCGCCAGCACCGAGCGAAGCGAACATGTCTTCGGCGGTCTTGACGTTGGTTTTCTCCGCCAGGCGCTCGAAGTCCACCTGCGGCAGGCCCAGGCGGCTGAGCTCCCGTTCGAGCAAGGTCTTGCCGGCGGCCACGTTCTGGTCGCGCGCCTGCAGCTTGAACCAGTGCACGATCTTGGCCCGGGCCCGCGACGTGGTGACATAGCCCAGGTTCGAGTTCAACCAGTCACGGCTCGGGTTGCCGTGCTTGCTGGTGATGATCTCGACCTGCTCGCCCGTCTGCAGGCTGTAGTTCAGCGGCACGATCCGGCCGTTGATCTTGGCGCCGCGGCAGTTGTGGCCGATTTCGGTGTGCACGCGGTAGGCGAAGTCCAGCGGTGTCGCACCCTTGGGCAGGTCGATGGCATGCCCGTCCGGGGTAAACACATAAACCCGGTCCGGCTCGATGTCGACCCGCAGTTGCTCGGCCAGGCCACCGATGTCGCCCAGCTCTTCGTGCCATTCCAGCACCTGGCGCAGCCAGGAGATCTTTTCTTCGTAGTGGTTGGAGCTTGGCTTGACGTCGGTGCCTTTGTAGCGCCAGTGGGCGCACACGCCAAGCTCGGCTTCCTCGTGCATGCCGTGGGTACGGATCTGCACTTCCAGCACCTTGCCCTCAGGCCCGATTACCGCCGTGTGCAACGAGCGATAGCCGTTCTCCTTGGGGTTGGCGATGTAGTCGTCGAACTCTTTGGGGATGTGCCGCCACAAGGTGTGGACGATGCCCAGTGCGGTATAGCAGTCGCGAATTTCCGGCACCAGCACACGCACTGCGCGCACATCGTAGATCTGGCTGAATTCCAGGCCTTTGCGCTTCATCTTGCGCCAGATCGAATAAATGTGTTTTGCCCGGCCGCTGATGTCGGCTTTCACCCCGGTGGCCAGCAGTTCGTTCTGCAGCTGGTTCATCACGTCGCTGATGAACCGTTCGCGGTCCAGCCGGCGCTCGTGCAGCAACTTGGCGATCTGTTTGTACTGCTCGGGCTCCAGGTAGCGGAAGGACAAGTCCTCCAGCTCCCACTTGATATGGCCGATACCCAGGCGGTGCGCCAACGGCGCATAGATGTCGAACACCTCACGCGCGACGCGCAGGCGTTTCTCATCGTCGGCCGCCTTGACCGCACGGATGGCGCAGGTCCGCTCGGCCAGCTTGATCAGCGCCACGCGTACGTCGTCGACCATGGCCACAAGCATCTTGCGCAGGTTTTCGACCTGCGCCTGCGAGCCCAACACCAGCGACTGCCGCGGGCTGAGGCTGGCGCTGATGGCGGCCATGCGCAGCACGCCGTCGATCAGCTTCGAGACCACCGGCCCAAAGCGCTGGCTGACCTCGGCCAGCGTGACCTTCCCCTCGCGCACCGACCGGTAGATGACCGCGGCCACCAGCGAATCCTGGTCGAGCTTGAGGTCGGCGAGGATTTCGGCAATTTCCAGCCCTGCCTGAAAGCTGGACGTGCCGTCCGCCCAGGAATGCTTGGCGGGGTTGCCCTTTTTTTCGACCTCGTGAGCAAACTCGCAGGCTTCTTTCAGCGCTGCGCGATCCAGTGCCGAATCGACACTTACCACATGATCCAGCCATGCATCGAGATTGATACTGCCGTCCGTGTTGACCGGCTGGTGCACTCTCACCTGTACCATCTTGTTTTACCTTTCCATACAGCGCTGCACTCACGGCGGCGCTGGCGATCACCGTACAGCCACCCTTCCGTGGCGGCCGCACCAAGGGGCCAGTCAGCTAGCCCGCTTCGAATAACGCCATGGCCTCGACATGCGCCGTTTGAGGAAACATGTCGAGAATCCCGGCCCGTGTTAACCGGTACCCCTGGCCGGCCAGCACCTGGGCGTCTCGCGCCAGTGTGGCCGGGTTGCACGATACATAGACCAGCCTGCTGGCCTTGAGGCGGGCGATGCCTTGCACCACCTCGTAAGCACCGTCGCGCGGTGGGTCCAAGAGTACCGCAGAAAAGCCCTCGGCGGCCCATCCGGTGCCGGCCAATGGCTGCGATAAATCGGCCTGAAAAAACCGTGCGTTATGCACATTGTTGTTTCTGGCGTTGGCCGCGGCCCGATCGACCATGGCTTGCACACCTTCCACTGCCACCACTTCACGCGCCTGGCGTGCCAGCGGCAGGGCGAAGTTGCCCAGGCCGCAGAACAGGTCGAGCACCCGCTCATCGGCCTGCGGCGCAAGCCAGGCCAGCGCCTGCTCGATCATCGCCGTATTGACCTGGGCGTTGACCTGCACGAAGTCGCCAGGGCGCCAGGCCAGCTCAAGCTGCCACGGCGCCAGGGCAAAGCCCAATGGCGCCGCAGGTTCGACGGGCGCCGGTTCACCTTCGCCTTGCAGCCATAACTGCGCGTTGGCCTGCTCGCAGAACGCCTGCAACCGGGCCAGGTCCTGCGCCGGCAATGGCGCCACATGGCGCACCAGCAGCGCTTCGGCAGAGCCGCTGAACAGCTCCACATGGCCCAGGGCCTGCGGTTTTTCCAGCGAACGCAGCACGGTCGGCAGGTGGCGCAGAATCGACTGCAAGGGCTGTACCAGCACCGGGCAATCGTCGATGGCGATGATGTCCTGGCTGGCTTCGGCACGGAAGCCGACCTGCAGCTGGCGCGCCTTGACGTCCCAGCGCACTGCCACGCGAGCACGGCGCCGGTAGCCGAACGCCGGCCCGCTGAGCGGCGGCGCCCAGGCGTCGGGCTGCACACCGGCCACCCGTTGCAGTTGTTCGGCCAAGGTCCGCTGCTTCAACGCCAGTTGCGCCTCGTGCGGCAGGTGCTGCAGGGTGCAGCCACCACAGCGGCTATAGTGCCGACAGGGCGCTTCACGGCGCTCGGGGCTGGCCTGCAGCACACGCTCCAGGCGGGCCTCGACCACCTTGCCGCGTGCATTGAGCACCCGCGCTTCCACGGCCTCACCGGCCAGGGCGCCACTGACGAACCAGGTACGCCCTTCATGGAAGGCAATGCCGCGGCCGTCGCCGGCCAGGCGCTCGATGTCCAGGCGCTGCTTCTTGCCCACGGGGACCTGGGGGCTGCGGCTACCGCCGGCCGGCTGGAAGCGCAGGCCGCTGCTGGTTTTTTTCTTGGTCATTTAGCTGGGATCGAACAGGCCGGTGGACAGGTAACGGTCACCGCGGTCGCAAATGATCGCCACCATTACTGCATGCTCAACCTCACGGGACAGGCGCAGCATGGCGGCAACCGCACCACCGGAAGACACGCCGCAGAAAATGCCCTCTTCGCGGGCAAGGCGGCGGGTGGTGTCTTCGGCTTCCTGCTGCGACATGTCGACCACGCGGTCTACGCGCGTGGCGTCGAAGATCTTTGGCAGGTACTCCTGCGGCCAACGGCGGATACCCGGGATGGCCGAACCTTCCATCGGTTGCAGGCCGATGATCTGCACGGCCGGGTTTTGCTCCTTGAGGTACTGCGAGCAGCCCATGATGGTGCCGGTGGTCCCCATGGAGCTGACGAAATGGGTGACGCTGCCCTGTGTCTGCTGCCAGATTTCCGGGCCGGTGCTGTTGTAGTGGGCCACCGGGTTGTCACCGTTGGCGAACTGGTCCAGCACCAGGCCGCGGCCTTCACGCTGCAGCTTGTCGGCCAAGTCGCGGGCACCTTCCATGCCCTCTTCCTTGGTCACCAGAATCAGCTCGGCGCCGTAGGCGGTCATGGCCGCCTTGCGCTCAGCGGTGGAGTTGTCCGGCATGATCAGGATCATCTTGTAGCCCTTGATCGCCGCCGCCATCGCCAAGGCGATGCCGGTGTTGCCGGAGGTGGCTTCGATCAGGGTGTCACCGGGCTTGATCTGGCCACGCAGTTCGGCGCGGGTGATCATCGACAGGGCCGGGCGGTCCTTCACCGAGCCGGCGGGATTGTTACCTTCGAGCTTGAGCAGGAGGGTATTGCTGGTTTGGCCAGCAATGCGCTGCAGGCGAACCAGTGGCGTATTGCCGACGCAATCGGCGATGGTTGGGTACTGCAAGGTCATGGTGTATTTCACAATCCGGACGGCAGGGGCGCCTATCATACCGGCAAACCCTTCCCCGCCATATCACGCAATCTGTAGTGGATATAGCTACAGGCTATATGATGGGGGCTGCTGCACCAGCAACCTCATGCACAGGCGTAACCCGCGCTTGCCGTTCTGTGCCCACAGCGTGCCACCCTGGCGCTGGATGGCGCTGCGGGCAATGCTCAGCCCCAGGCCAAAGCCACCCATGCCGGGCCGCGAACCTTCCAGGCGCAAGAACGGCGCGAAAATCCGCTCCAGCTCATCGTCGCCCACGCCACCGCCCTCGTCTTCCAGCCACAGGCACCAGTAGCCACCTTCGCGCTGCCCACCCAAGCGCACGACACCGTCGGCCGGCGAATACCGAATGGCATTGCGCAGCAGGTTCTCCAGCGCCTGGGCCAAGTGGTTGAGGTTACCCTGCACCCAGCAACCGTCTGGTACCTCGCAACGCAGCCGCGTGGGCGCCCAGCCACTTTCATAGCAGGCATTCTCGGCCAGCAGGTCCCACAAGGCCTGAACCTCGATCGGCTCCAGGTTCATCGGCGCACGCTCGGCGTCCTGCCAGGCCAGTTGCAGGGTTGCCTCGACCAGTTGCTGCATGCCGTCCAGTTCCCGACCAAGGCGCTCGCGCAGGCGTTGCAGATCGGTTTCCCCATCGCAAGCCACGCGCAAACGGCTCAGGGGGGTGCGCATTTCATGGGACAAGTCGCGCAGCAGCTGTTGTTGCAGGGTGACGGTGCCCTGTAGCCGCTCGGCCATCTGGTCGAAGGCGCGGGCCAGTTCCCCCAGCTCGTCGTGCCGGGCGATGAGCCGCGAATCAAGGCGAGCCGAAAGCTGGTCGGCACGCCAGGCCCGGGCCTGCTCGCGCAGTTGGTTCAACGGCACGATCAGCATGCGGTACAGGCCCACGCACAGCAGCAAGGTGAACAGGCCCGGGATGATGCCGTTGGTGATGATGCGCCACAGCACGCGGTGCTGGTCCGGGTTGAAGCGCTTGGGCAGTTCGATCACCAGCATGCCCTGCTCGGGCGCACCGGGGAACGGGATGCGTAGCCACGGCTGCTCGACGCTGCGCCGGCTCATCGGCCAGTCGACCCCACGCAGGCGGGTCAGCCGCTGCATGATCTGCGGGTTGAGGGCCGCGCTGTCGAGCGGTTTCAGGTTGATATCGAGCACACCCACCCAGCCATGTTCACGCTGGTGCATCGCCGCCACCCACTGGTCCAGCCCGGCCCGACCACCGCTGCGCCAGGCCTGCTCGGCCTCGCTGGCATAGCCGCGCAAGGTCTGGCGCGCCGGCTCCGACAAGAAGGCGTTCTGCAGCTCCATGCGCTGGCCCCAGGTGTAGCTGAGGCCGATCATCAGCAGGCAGAAGCCGACCAGCAGGATGGCCAGTTTCCAGAACAGCGAATGGCGGTCGAGCATGCTATTGCGCCTCACCCACGCCGAACACGTAGCCCTTGCCCCATACGGTGCGGATCTGCAACCCCTGATAACCGATGCCCTTGAGCTTGCGGCGGATCTGGCTGACATGCATGTCCAGGCTGCGGTCGTGCCGCGAATAGCCGCGTTGCAACACCTGCTGGTACAGGAACGCCTTGCTCAGCACTTCCTCCTGGTTGCGGTAAAGGGTGTCGAGCAGGCGAAACTCGCTGGGGGTCAGCCCGGCCAGACGGCCATCAAGGCGCACATCGCACAGGCCCTCGTCGAAGTGCAGCGCGCCCGCCTCTGCCGGCGGCTGCGGCGCCTGGTAGCGGCGTTCGAGCGCTACACGGCGCAGGATCGCTTCAATGCGCACTTGCAGCTCAGCCATGCTGAAGGGTTTGGGCAGGTAGTCGTCGGCCCCGCGCTGAAAGCCGCTGATGCGGTCTGCCTCGGCGCCCAGCGCCGACATCAGAATCACCGGTGTGGTACTGCGCTGGCGCAACTGGGCCAGCGCATCCAGACCATTCAACCCAGGCAGCAGAATATCCATGAGCACCACGTCGAAGACCTGGCGGCCTGCCGTTTCCAGGCCCTCCAGGCCACTGCGGCACCAGGTGACGTGGAAGCCACCGCGCTGCAGCTCTTCATGCAGGTAGGCGCCCAGCACCGGGTCGTCCTCGATGGCGAGGACACTGGAGTTGTGAATAGCTACAGGACTCATTGGCAACTGCCATGCATTCTCAATTACGCGATTATTGTGTATGTGCGCCCTGCCAGGCAACCGCGATACGACCCGTGCCGCAGGATCGGCGCAAAACACCGACTAAACAGATGCAATGGCGTGCCAGGCAGAGTAACGTCGCGTCTTGGCCGTCACCCACTGACGGTGGCCAGGCACATCACAGGAGGCGAGTGTGCTCGATCGTTTGGGAATCCGCAGCCGGGTCCTGCTGCTGGCACTGTTACCGGCAGGCCTGATGGCGCTGGTGCTGGGCAGTTATTTCACCTGGCTGCAACAAAACGACCTGCGCACCCAGTTACTGCAGCGCGGCAAGATGATCGCCGAACAGCTGGCGCCGCTGGCCGCGCCGGCCATGGCCCGGTTGGCGCCTGCGCAGCTGGAGCGCATCGCCGCGCAAACCCTGGAGCAGAGCGACGTGCGCTCGGTTGCCTTCCTGGCGCCGGACCGCACGCGCCTGGCCCATGCCGGGCCGAGCATGCTCAACCAGCCACCCAGCGGCGGCACCGGCACCCAGTTGCTGCAGCGCAGCGGCAATGACGCCACCCGCTACCTGATGCCCGTGTTCGGCCACCACCGGGACCTGGCCACCGAGGCCGTGCCTGCCGAAGCCGAGCGGCTGCTGGGCTGGGTCGAGATCGAGCTGTCCCACGATGGCACCCTGCTGCGCGGCTACCGCAACCTGTTCACCAGCCTGTTGCTGATCCTCGCCTGCCTGGTGCTCAGCGGCCTGCTGGCATTGCGCATGAGCCGCTCGATCAACGACCCCATCGAACGTATCAAGCACGCGGTCAACCAGCTCAAGGACGGCCACCTCGAAGAGCGCCTGCCGACCATGGGCAGCCATGAGCTGGACGAACTGGCGCGCGGCATCAACCGCATGGCCGAAACCCTGCACAACGCCCATGAAGAACTGCAGCACAGCATCGACCAGGCCACCGAAGACGTGCGCCAGAACCTGGAAACCATCGAAATCCAGAACATCGAGCTGGACATGGCGCGCAAGGAGGCACTGGAGGCCAGCCGCATCAAGTCGGAGTTCCTGGCCAACATGAGCCATGAGATCCGCACCCCGCTCAACGGCATTCTCGGCTTTACCCACCTGCTGCAGAAAAGCGAGATGACCCCGCGCCAGCTGGACTACCTGAGCACCATCGAAAAGTCGGCCGACAACCTGCTGGGCATCATCAACGAAATTCTCGATTTCTCCAAGATCGAGGCCGGCAAGCTGGTGCTGGACAGCATCCCGTTCAACCTGCGCGACCTGATCCAGGACACCCTGACCATTCTGGCCCCGGCCGCCCATGCCAAGCAGCTGGAACTGCTCAGCCTGGTCTACCGCGACACGCCCACGTCGCTGGTCGGTGACCCGCTGCGGCTCAAGCAAATCCTCACCAACCTGGTCAGCAACGCCATCAAGTTCACCCGCGAGGGCACCATTGTCGTGCGCGCCATGCTCGACGATGAGCATGAGGATCATGCCCAACTGCGCATCAGCGTGCAGGATACCGGCATCGGCCTGTCACCGCAGGATGTGCGTACACTGTTCCAGGCTTTCAGCCAGGCCGATAACTCGCTGGCCCGGCAGCCAGGTGGTACCGGCCTGGGCCTGGTGATTTCCAAGCGCCTGATCGAGCAGATGGGTGGCGAAATCGGCGTCGACAGCACCCCGGGCGAGGGCTCGCAGTTCTGGATCAGCCTGAACCTGCCCAAGGCGCACGACGATATCGAGGAACTACCGCTGCAAGCGCTGCTGGGTCGCCGTGCCGCCATCGTCGATAACCATGAACTGGCCCGGCAGGCCCTGGAGCACCAACTGCAAGACTGTGGCCTGAGTGTCAGCCTGTTCGCCACCTACGACCAGTTGCTGCAAGCCGTGCAGGCCGCCAGCCAGGCCGGGCAGCCATTCGAGCTGGCGGTGCTGGGCGCCAACCTGGGCAACCTGTCGCCAGAACAACTGGGCCGCTACCATCAACAGCTCGAACGCTACCATTGCCAGTGCGTGGTGCTGTGCCCGACCACCGAGCAGGCGCTGTACCACCCCTTCCTGCCCAATGGCCATGGCCAGTTGCTGTCCAAGCCTACCTGCACGCGCAAATTGCGCCGGCTGCTGCTGGAGCTGGTCCAGCCCCGCCGCCTGCAGGGCGAGGTGAACAGCCGCAACGGCCCGCGGCGGCCGAAAATACTGTGTGTCGACGACAACCCTGCGAATTTGCTGCTGGTGCAGACGCTGCTCGAGGACCTGGGTGCCGAAGTACTGGCGGTCGACAATGGCTATGCGGCACTGCAGGCCGTGCAGCAGGAACCCTTCGACCTGGTGCTGATGGATGTGCAGATGCCCGGCATGGACGGCCGCGCCTGTACCGAACAGATTCGCCGCTGGGAAAACACCCAAAGTGGCAACCCATTGCCGATCGTCGCCCTCACCGCCCATGCCATGGCCAACGAGAAACGCGCATTGCTGCACGGCGGCATGGATGACTACCTGACCAAGCCGATCAGTGAACGGCAACTGGCACAGGTGGTGATGAAATGGACCGGTCTCAGCCTGGGCACGCCGCAGCAGGCGCCGGCTGAACCCACCGGCAACGGCGATGAACTCAAGGTGCTCGATCCGCAAGAAGGCCTACGCCTGGCAGCCGGAAAAGCGGACCTTGCCGCCGATATGCTGAACATGCTGCTGGCCTCGCTGGAGGCCGACCGCGAAGCCATCCGCGCCGCGCGCCTGGCCAATGACCATGAGGGCCTGATCGAACAGGTACACCGCCTGAACGGGGCTTCACGCTATTGCGGCGTGCCGCAGTTGCGCGCGGCGTGCCAGCGCAGTGAAACCTTGCTCAAGCAGGACAGCCCGCAGGCCCAGCAGGCACTGGATGAACTGGATGCGGCGATCAGCCGCCTGGCAGCCCAGGCGCGGTCGAGCGCTTGAACTCACTGCCAACAGCTACCCCGGACACGCCCGACAAAGGAACCCTGACCATGCGCGCGCTAGTGTTCAGCAGCCAGCATTACGACCAGGAAAGCTTCACCCGAGCCGCCAGCGGTAACCCCCTGGAGCTGCATTTCCAGCCTGCCCGCCTGAGCCTCGACACCGCAGCGCTGGCCGACGGCTACGAGGTTGTCTGCGCCTTCATCAATGACGAACTGGACGCCCCGGTGCTGCAGCGCCTGGCCGACGGCGGCACGCGCCTGATCGCCCTGCGTTCGGCCGGCTACAACCACGTCGACCTGGCCGCTGCGCAACGCCTGGGCCTGGCCGTGGTGCGCGTACCCGCCTACTCACCGCACGCGGTGGCGGAGCACGCCGTGGCGCTGATCCTGGCGCTCAACCGGCGCCTGCACCGGGCCTACAACCGCACCCGTGAAGGGGACTTTACTCTGCATGGCCTGACCGGCTTCGACCTGCATGGTAAAACGGTTGGAGTCGTGGGTACCGGCCAGATCGGCGCAGCCTTCGCCCGCATCATGGCCGGTTTCGGCTGCCAGTTGCTGGCCTACGACCCCTACCCCAACCCGGAACTGCTGGCCCTCGGCGCGCGCTACCTGCCACTGCCCGAACTGCTACGCGAAGCGCGCATCATCAGCCTGCACTGCCCGTTGACCGAACATACCCGACACCTGATCAACGCCCGGAGCCTGGCTGAAGTCCAGCATGGCGCCATGCTGATCAACACCGGCCGCGGCGCACTGGTCGACACCCCGGCACTGATCGACGCGCTGAAAAGCGGCCAGCTCGGCTACCTGGGGCTGGATGTCTATGAAGAGGAAGCCCAGCTGTTCTTCGAGGACCGCTCCGACCAGCCGCTGCAAGACGATGTGCTGGCACGCCTGCTGACCTTTCCCAATGTCATCATCACCGCACATCAGGCGTTCCTGACCCGCGAGGCGCTGGCTGCGATCGCCACTACCACGCTGGACAACATCAACTGCTGGGCGGCAGGCAATCCACAGAATCTGGTCATGGGTTAATGCTAGGATACGCGGCATTTCTGGAGGACCCATGGTCGAGCACGATTTCCGCTATACCCTTTTCAACCCGCAACACACCCTGATCGAGTGCCGCGCCCTGGTGCCAGGCCGCTATCAGGTCACTGGCAACGGCGGTTCGATGCACAAAGGCGATACCCTGCTGGTGACCCTCAAAGGCAGCAAGGACCTGGCCATGCGCCTGACCGTGGAGAGCGTGCGCCACCTGATCAACCCGCGCGGCCAGTGGGTTGCCGTGGCCAGTGGCCCGGTGTTCAACGCGCTGGAAATCCTCAACTGGAAGGTTGAGTGCGACCACTGTGACGCCGCCCTGGACTTCGAGTTCGCCGTAGACGCCAAGCTGGGCAAGCAAGCCCGCCAGCCTGCTGCCAGCGCACGTATCGCCGAGCTGGGCTGGGCCAGCCGTGGCGACAAGCATGTGTGCCCGCGTTGCCAGGAGAGCGCCGAGTGAAGAATCTGCTGACCGGCGCGCTGATTGCCACCGGCCTGCTCGGCTGCGCTGCACAACCTTTGAAGTTGCAGCAGGAGCGCAGCTATGTGCTGGAGTGGATTGGTGAGCGCCCGTTGATCGACTACAGCCACCTGACCCTGACCTTGGCCAGTGATGGCCGTGCCTATGGCAATGCCGGGTGCAACCACTGGTTTGCGCCCTACACGCTGGACGGCGAGCATCTGAGCTTCGGCAAGGTCGGCAAGACCCGCAAGCTGTGTGCGCCGGCGCTGATGGAGCAGGAAAAACGCTTCCTGCAGGCGCTGGAAACGGTGCAGCGCTGGGATGTGTCGCCCATCGAGCAACTGCGCTTCTGGCCGGCCGAGGGCAAGCCGCTGCGCTTCTGGCCTGAAGAAGGCTGAGCGCAGCTGCAAGCTGCAAGCTGCAAGCTGCAAGCTTCAAGCTTCAAGCTTCAAGCTTCAAGCTTCAAGAAAAAGCAGATCCTAGCACCGGTCTGCTTTTCTTGTAGCTTGTAGCTTGTAGCTTGTAGCTTGTAGCTTGTAGCTTGTAGCTTGTAGCTTGTCTCTTGTCGCTTGTCACCCCTGCTTCAGGGCCTTGATCCTGGCCTGCAGCCCTTCGAGGGTCTGTTCGCCCAGCAACTGCTCACGCACCTTGCCCTTGTCATCGATGATGTAGGTTACCGGCAACGCCTCGCTGCGCGGCAGGTCATAGCGCTCGGCCGGGTCCTGGGCCAGTACGGTGAACCCGATGCCCAGGGTTTCGGCGGCCTGCTTCAGGTCCTGGCCCTGCAAACCATCGAAATTCACCCCCACCACCTTGATACCCTCGGCCGCCCACTGCTTGGCCGCGGTATTGAGTTCCGGGATTTCAGTGCGGCACGGGCCGCACCATTCCGCCCAGTAATTGAGCACCAGCCAGTGCCCGTCGATCTGTTCGGCCTTAACCGTATTGCCGTGCTGGTCTACGCCATAATCGGCACCGCAACCACCGAGCATCAGGCTCGCGGTGATGGCCAGTACTGCTGCCAGACGCCTTGCCATGGGTCAATCCTTCTCGAGTTTTAAAGCAAACTGGTCAGTCGCTGCGGTTAGAATAGCCGCCACAACCAGCTGGATGCGACCCCACATGACTGACCTCACGCTCTATCATAACCCGCGCTGCTCAAAATCCCGCGGCGCGCTGGAACTGCTCGAAGCCCGTGGCCTAACCCCGGTCATCGTGCGCTACCTCGAGACCCCGCCAGACGCCGCCACGCTCAAGACCTTGCTCGGCAAGCTGGGCCTGGCCCCACGGCAGCTGCTGCGCACGGGTGAGGATGAATACAAGGCATTGAACCTGACCGACCCTGCACTGACCGACGCACAGCTGATCGAGGCCATGGTCCAGCACCCCAAGCTGATCGAGCGGCCGATCCTGGTTGCCGGTGACAAGGCGGTGATCGGTCGCCCACCGGAAAAAGTGCTGGAGATCCTGCCGTGAGCCAACCCTACATCCTGGTGCTTTACTACAGCCGCCATGGCGCCACCAGCGAAATGGCCAGGCACATCGCCCGCGGCATCGAGCTGGCCGGCATGGAAGCGCGCCTGCGCACGGTGCCGGCGATTTCCACCGAATGCGAAGCCGTGGCCCCGGACATTCCGGCCAGCGGCGCGCTGTACGCCACCCTCGACGACCTGCGCCACTGCGCCGGCCTGGTGCTGGGTAGCCCGACCCGCTTCGGCAACATGGCGGCACCGCTCAAGTACTTCCTCGATGGCACCAGCAGTCTGTGGCTGGGCGGTGAACTGGTAGGCAAGCCCGCCGGTGTGTTCACGTCTACCGCCAGCCTGCACGGTGGCCAGGAAACCACGCTGCTGTCGATGATGCTGCCGCTGATGCACCACGGCATGCTGGTAATGGGCCTGCCCTACAGCGAATCGGCACTGCTGGAAACCCGCGGTGGTGGCACCCCTTATGGCGCCAGCCACCATGCCGGGGCAGACGGCAAGCGTGAACTCGACCCGCACGAGATCGCCCTGTGCCGCGCCCTTGGCCAACGCCTGGCGAGCACCGCTAAGGCCCTGGAGGCCGCGCGTGGCTAGGAAGCCCAAGGTGTTGCCGCCGCTGGCTTGGCTGGCACCGCGCTTGCGCCTGACGCGGGCGCTTAGCCTGGCATTTTTCTTTGGCCTGATTGCCCTGCTGGTGGTGAACAACCTGTGGTTCGCCAACCTGCATGGGGCTCGGGTCGAGGTGATTCTGGCGATCGAACTGGTGCCGCTGCTATTGCTGCTGCCGGGCATGCTGCTGGGCAGCGCCCGGGCGCATGCCTGGACCTGCTTCGTGGTGAATATCTACTTCATCAAGGGCGTGCTGGCAGCCTTCGACCCGGCGCGGGCGGTGTTTGGCTGGGTTGAAGTGCTGGTCAGCCTGGGGCTGTTCATTGCCGGGCTGCTGTATGTGCGCTGGAAGTTCCAGCATGAGCGGCGCATGGCCGGCGAAGGCAGTTGAGTCAAGGGGCTGCCTTGCAGCCCAATCGCCGGCAAGCCAGCGCAGGTCTGCACATGGCTTGAGGCTGATGCGGTCGAGGTGGGAGATTCTATGGTTCCT
>NZ_DKJF01000086.1:22248-23048 GCF_002454615.1 Pseudomonas sp. UBA6699 | reverse complement strand
GCGCCGCGCGGGCGGCGCTAGGTCTCCCAGGCGACACCCCCGTCATGGCCTGCACTTTGTCGCCGCAACACTTTCTCCAGGCAGGCACCACGCCCCCCCTGACAGACCTCGCAAAAATCGGAAACTCCCGATACCAATTACATTTCGCATTTGACAATCATTATCATTACTAATAGCGTGTCGCAGGTCGTAGGAAGCGTCCCTGCCCGGGTGCCTCCTCCCCCTTTGTGACAAGGTGATTTCCATGGCGGAACAACTATCCACAAGTAAGTGCGATTCACCATTACTGCAGGCCTTCGTAGACAACCGCAGCATTCTGGTCAAGATTGCAGCGCGCATTACCGGCTGCCGCTCGCGTGCCGAAGATGTGGTGCAGGACGCCTTCTTCCGGCTCAGCGCCGCTCCGCAGATAACCTCGTCGTTCAAGGCGCAGCTGAGCTACCTGTTCCAGATCGTGCGCAACCTGGCGATCGACCATTACCGCAAGCAGGCGATGGAGCTGAGATACTCCGGCAGCGAAGAGGAAGGCCTGAATGTGGTCATCCAGAACGCCTCGCCCGAAGCCACCCACATCAACCTGGCCGCGCTGGACGATATAGCCGAAGCGCTGAACCAGTTGCCCCAGCGCACCCGCTATGCGTTCGAGATGTACCGCCTGCATGGCGTACCGCAGAAGGACATCGCCAAGGAACTGGGCGTGTCGCCGACCTTGGTCAACTTCATGATCCGCGATGCCCTGGTGCATTGCCGCAAGACCGCCAACCGGCAGGGCTGACCCTAGCTTCAAGCTACAAGCTACA